>JAZNYU010000270.1:0-8998 GCA_045594605.1 Eubacteriales bacterium | reverse complement strand
ATTTTACTATCTTGGTTTTCGTTAAACTCTATAATCAATCGAAACGATGTGCAAAAACATGAGAATATTGAATAAAACACCAAAAACGCATAACGCAAGGCACGGCAAGGGCGGTTTTACCCTTGTCGAGCTTTGCGTTGTTTTGGCTCTTTTGGCAATACTCGCAGTTGGCATTACGTCCTTCTCTGTCCTCATGAACGGTTTTGCCGCCGATGCAAGCGAGGAGACCGCTTTTTGGGAAGAAAACGCCGCGCTCAAGAGTGAGCTGCGCCGCTGGATCGCCGAAAATGACGTTGCAGGAAAACACTTCTTTGTGGAAGGCGGCGTGCTCAAGTCCGCCCCCTCGGGGCAGACCGAAAACGCCAACACCCTCTATCTTGCAGGCAGCGCCTTGATGGTGAACGGCGTGCAAAAGGCAGAGTATAGCGCCATTGACGGCATTACGTTTACAACTGCCGATGGTGGCAGACGTCTCATTAAATGCACCGTTTACTATATCACCGAGGACGGCGCACGCAAGGAAATCGACTTTTTGTTCTCTTGCCGTGCTGCTATCGTAGATCCCCCAACAGGAGGTGGCGCAAATGGCTAACAAAAAGAAAAAAGGCTTTTCGCTGGTTGAGGTTGCCATTTCGCTTGCCATTATCGTTATTGTAACGGTTACGGCACTCACCATTGTGCTCAACTCCATCACGCCCAAAATCAACAACAACAATCGCGCCCATGCCCAAAACTTTGCCCACAACGTTTTGCAATGTTTTCAAGAGGGAAACAGCAATGAAGACACGCTCGCGTTGCTGGCATTTGCCTATGAAATCACCGAGCAAAACATGGGCGAGAGCGCCGTTGACAACGAGGGCTACACAACCTACACCTACACGTCCGCGGAGCACAACTACACCGCAACCATCAAAATGCGTTTCCCCGCAGGAGCTCGCCCCGATATGACCATCACCGTTGTGGATCACAAGGGCAAAGAGATCATCCAATTTGATTACACAAAGGGGGTTGGCGTATGAGTTTGCGAAAAATCCTTAAAAATAAGAGAGGCGTTGCGCTTGAGAACACCCTGCTTTTTATGCTGGTGATCTTCTCGCTTTGCGCGCTCCTGACAAACCTGACACTTCTCGGGCATTACCAAACCCGCATTGATAAGCTCACGCTCCAAAACGAGGTCGAGCTTGAAAAAATTGGGGAGGACTTTATTGCAGTTGTTGCTGCAAAACAAGATTTTACCCAAAAGGAATATGACAACTATATTGCCCAGCCTGTGGAGTCCACAGACACCAAAGCTATGGTGGTGTGGCACAAAAATGACACCGAACACAAGGCGGCTGCCCTTTACGTAGAAGCCAAGCTTGATGAATATGACAACGTTCAAATTCTGTATTGGTGTTATTCTCTCCCCTCGCACGTAAACTGAATCTGTTACTCTGAAACGGAGAAAAGATATGCAACTTTCAAATATTTTTCAATCCAAAAAGCTCCAGTCCATTGGCGAGTTTTTGAATAAAGATATTACCATCAACAAAAATCAACCACCTGAATATTTGACGACGATTTCGATCGATACCCAACGCTCGGTCTTTCACTTTTATTCGCAGCTTGGCGAGGCAGAGGGTAGCGAAATCAAGCACTATATAAAAGGCTACACAAGCCTGCAGTTTAACGACATGTTCTTTCAGGAGTTCCGCGGAGCCATTGCCGAGTTCATCGCCAACATGCCCCCCGAAACCATCCGCAAGGTTGCAGTCGTTCTGCCCGATGCCGCCGTTCTGACCGACACCATCAAGATCCCCACACTCAAGGGCATTGGTCAAACGCCCAAAACGCTGGAGTCCACCCTGGCAGGTCTGTATCGCAACTACAAGGACCTGCACGTCATGGCGCGCGTCATCGACCAAAACAAGACCTTTACCACCTTTGGCGTGGTAGCGGTTAAGACAAGCATCATCTCGTCCATTTACGCCGCTTGTCTTGAAAACCGCCTCACCATCACCGCCATTACCTATGAATCCAATGCTCTGGCGAGTGGCGCGACCATGATCTTTCCCAAACTCAAAAACGCGTCCTATCTGTTTATGGATATCAAGGGCGTTTACACGCGCTTTACCTTTGTTGTCAAGGGCAAGGCGGTCGGCTTTTACACCGTTCCCTTTGGCCGCGAGTTCTTGCGCAAAAACAAGCTCACACAAGAGGATATGCTCTTTGACCACTCCTATGCCGAGCTGATGGTTTTGACCGCAAGAGAGGCGGCAAAAGCCAAAAAGCCCAAGGACGCCGAGGAGATCGAGGTCCTTGCCGACTTTGACGAGGAGGACTGGGAAGACGAGTTTAACACCGACGAGGTCGCAGAGCCCCAAGAGGCTGAAGCCGAGGATCCCCAAGCCGTTGTGGATGCCGAGGCAGAAGCGGTTGAGGAAATGGTTGCAAGCGTGCCCGTAGAGACCGACGAGGAAAGCACAGTTATTGCCGAGGAAGAAGCCGAAGAGGAATACCACGGCGTACACCTTGACCCCACTCTGCTCGCACAAAAGACGCCCCGTCAGCTCCCCAAGTTTATGTTAAGACCTGTGCCCACCACCAAAGAGGGCATTGCGTATGAAAACTTCCGCATTCTGGTAAAATGGGCACTGACCTTGATCCAGGAAAACGAAAAGATCACGTCGGCAGGCAAGCCAGAGTTCGTTTGCGTCAACATCCCCCGAGACTTGATGCACGTTCTGGAGCCAACCAACGCCGAGGCAGAGGAAAACAAGATCGGCTTTATTCCCATGCCCAGAGATACCAAGTCGGCATCTGTTCTTGCCAACCTCGAGCTGTACGCAGGCTTCTACCCGCGTCAGATTTTGCCCTTTGGTAAGTTCTAAGGGGGAAAGACGATGCAACAGTTTTATTTTATTTGCGCCTGTGTTTTATCGGGCATTCTCGGTCTTTGCGTTGGTAGCTTTCTCAACGTGGTCATTTACCGCGTGCCCAACGGCATGAGCATTGCCAAGCCAAACTCCCATTGCCCCACCTGCAAGTACGAGCTGCGCTGGTACGATAACATTCCCGTTATCTCCTACCTCATGCTTGGCGGAAAGTGCCGCAGCTGCAAAACGCACATTTCCTTCCGCTACACCGCAGTCGAGATCGCAAACACGCTTTTGTGGTTGCTCTCCGCGCTCCTGTTCTGGCGTCAGAGCATTCCGCTCGCCTGCATCAACATGGCGGTATCGTCCATTTTTATCTGCATTTTCTTTATCGATCTTGAACACAAGATCATCCCCGATCGTTTTCAGGTAATGCTGCTCGTCTTGGGCATTGCAAGCTGCTTTTTTGATAAGAACGTCTTTTGGGGCTCCCAGCTCATTGGCGGCATAGCAGGCTTTGTTGTGTTTTTCCTGATCTCGTGGGCGTTTGAAATTTTTTACCACAAAGAGGGCCTTGGCGGCGGCGACGTAAAGCTTGCCGGCGTTGTTGGTCTTTTGCTCGGTTGGGAGCGTTTGTTGCTCGGCTTGCTGATCGCAACCATCCCTGCCGCAATCATTCTCTCCATCCTTTCCCGCGGCAAAGAGGGGGAGGGCAGAGAGTTCCCCTTTGCACCCTTTTTGGTGCTCGGCTTTGGAACGGCAATGTTCTTTGGCACGCAAATCATCAACTGGTATGTATCCCTGTTTGGAATATGAGAGAAAGAGAGGTGAGTGTTTATGCCAACATATAAATATGTAGCAGTCGACTTAAGAAAAAAGAAATACAAAGGCATTTTTATTGCCGACGACGAAAATGACCTCGCGGTGCAGCTTACCAAGCAGAACTTGTATCTGGTTTCATCCTCGGTCTACAAGGGTGGCACACCGTCCGCCTTCTTCACTCTCGGAACAGGTGGCGTCAAGCTCTCGGAGCTGACCACCTTCTGCCGCCAGTTCTCCATTATGATCTCCACGGGTATTCCGTTGCTTGGCTGTATCGACAGCTTAAAGGAGCAGCCCTACTCGGCATATTTCCGCTCCATTTTGCAGGTCGTCAGCGAGGACGTCAGAGGTGGCGCTATGCTCTCCGAGGCGGTTGACAAGCACAAAAAGGTATTTCCCAACTTCTTCCGCAGCATGGTTCGCATCGGTGAGGCGAGCGGCAAGCTCGACCGCGTTTTTATCGCACTTGCCGACTATTACGAGTCCGACTCTGCCATCAAGCGTAAGGTAAAGGGCGCTTTGGCGTACCCCTCAATGCTTGCATTGATGACGGTTGGTATCGTTATTTTGATGCTGGCGTTTATCGTTCCCACCTTCAGAGAAACGCTTTCTCAATTGGAAGTTGAAGCCACGGGCATTACCGCCATTGTTTACAACATCTCCGACTTTGTTTTGGAGTGGTGGACCACCATCGTTGCCGTTGTTATCGTTCTGGGCGGCGCGTTCTTCCTGTTCTCCAAAACCAGCATCGGCAGAAACTTCATTGACGTTTTCAAAATCAAGTGTCCCCTCATCGGCCGCGTACAGATCAACCTGATCACCGCGCGCTTTGCCCGTGCGTTCAGCCTGCTTTTGGAAAGTGGTATGGACATGGCATCGGCGCTGGACACCATCTCCATTATTTTGGGCAACAGCTACGTGGAAAGACGCTTTAACGAGGCAGCCGAGGACGTTCGTCACGGCGTTTCCCTCACCAACGCATTCCAGCGGCAAAAGCTCTTCCCGCAAATGCTCTTGCAAATGATCGCGATCGGCGAAAAGACAGCATCCCTTGAGGAGGTTCTCAATCGCTCCTGCGCGTTCTTTGACGACGAGGTAGAAACCTCGCTTAACTCTGTTACCTCTAAAATTCAGCCCACAATGCTTATCATTATGGGTCTGGTGGTAGGAACCCTGTTTATTGCGGTCTACTCGCCTATGCTCTCCATTATGAACGGACTTGGAGGTATGTAATGAATATAAACAGAGACCTTTTACAATTTTACGTTTATAAAAAGATCATCAAAAAGAGACAAGCGGAAAAGATACTTGAGGAAAGCGTAAAGCTTGGTGTATCGGTTCGCAACTACATGCTTGCAAAGGAGTACGTAACCGAGGCGACCGAGCTCCCCGTATTGAGCGAGTATTACTGCATGCCGCACGTTGAGCTTGATCTGCTTGATGTTGATCGCTCTCTCTTTGATCTGTTTACCTTTGAGTTTATCAAGCGTTACAAGGTCGTCCCCGTTTCCATGAGCATCGAGGGCAGACTCCTGATCGCAACTTCAAAGCCCTTGGATTGCGCCTCTATGTCGGCGATCCACTCCCAGCTCGTTTGCCCCGTAGACTTCGTTCTGGTGCCTTCCACGCAGATCGACCGTTACGTTGACTCGATCTCCGCCATCCTTTCCACAACGGCGGCGCTGGATGACTTGAACACCGAGGGCGATACCACGCTCTTCTCGGCACACACCGACGAGATCGTTGAAAACGACGTTGTTAACAATCCTTCCGTGCGTTTGGTCGACTCCATTATCAAGGGTGCCGTACCGTATCGCGCGAGTGATATTCACATCGAGCCCTTTGAAAAGGTCGTTAAGGTGCGTTACCGTATTGACGGTGAATTGCAGGAGAGAGCGGAGTTCCCGATCAACTCCTATTCCGCAATCAGTGCCCGTATCAAAATTCTGGCAGGCTTGGATATTGCAGAGCGCAGAATTCCGCAGGACGGACGTATCAACATGACCATTGGCGGCAAGGAATTCGACTTCCGTGTTTCCTCGCTTCCCACCGTATTCGGCGAAAAATTCGTTATCCGTGTACTTGATAAAACATCCTTCCGTTTTACAAGAGAGGACCTCGGCTTTTCCGAAAAGGAAAACGTGCTCATCGACAAGATGCTGGCAAAGCCGCACGGTATCATTCTTTTGACAGGTCCTACGGGATGCGGTAAATCCACAACCCTTTACTCCTTCCTTAAGGAGATCAACACCACCGCCGTAAACATCGTAACGGTTGAGGACCCCGTTGAGTATATGATGACGGGCATCAACCAAACGCAGGTAAACACCAAGGCAAACATGACCTTCTCCGCCGCGCTTCGTTCCATCTTGCGTCAGGACCCTGACATCATCATGATTGGTGAGATGCGTGACGAGGAGACCGCCGAGATCGCCGTAAGAGCGGCAATCACGGGACACTTGGTTTTCAGTACCCTGCATACCAACGATGCGCCCGGTGCGATCACCCGTCTTGAGGACATGGGCGTTGCCGACTACCTGGTAGCCGACGCGCTTGCCGGCGTTATTGCACAAAGACTTGTTAAGCGCCTTTGCCCCGAGTGCAAGGTCAGAGACAAGACAAGTGCCAAAGAGATGGAATTGCTCGGCTTAAAGGATCCCATGACCATCTACCGTCCGCGCGGTTGCCAATTCTGCAACGGCACGGGCTACAAGGGCAGAATTGCCGTACACGAGATCATGTATATGAACGAAAATATGCGTGCTGCGGTTGTTCGTGAAAAGAACCTTGAGGTCTTGCGTGACCTTGCAAGACAAAACGGCATGGTAACCCTGCGCAACTCCTGCTTTGAGCTTGTAGAAAAGGGCATTACCAGCATTCAAGAGCTGATGACCTTGAACATCGAGTAATCAATCCAAAAAATCAAAAGCCGCAGAGATGCAAACCGTCTCTGTGGCTTTCTTTTTGCAAATACTTCCTGTAATCTTGACACGTCCTTTTATTTATGGTATAATAACCCCAAGAAAGGCGGTGCGAAATGAGAAGCATTCTTGACAAACTGTTTGAAAATAAAAAGCTATCTATGCTTATTCCAATCATTACGGCGGCAGTGGTTTATTTGCTGTTTGTTTTTTTTGGAAAAGGTGAGGATAAGTGGAATTTAGTCATCATCATACCGATTGTTTGTGTTTTCTGGTTTTTTGGTGTGTTTTTGATCTTCTTGATGCAAGTAAAAAACGCAATGTGCCCTGAAAAGTTTTTGGACTTTTTTGAATTGTTGGTGACTGTTGGATGTGGAGCATATTCGATTATTGGCGCTCTTGCGTTTATCATCGGTGGTTGTCAATCATCTGGTGTCATTGTAATTTGTGCCACTATGATTTCACACAGTTCTATTTCATGGGCGCACAGCAAAAGAGAAAAAATAACAGATAAAGAATAACAGATAAATAATAGGAGAAAAAATCATGAGCAACATTCCAAGGTGTGAGCACCCCCGTCCCGATAGATGCCGCCAAAACTGGTTAAACCTCAACGGTGTATGGGATTTTGAAATCGACAACGCCAAGGTTGGTCTGGAGAAGAAATTCTACACAAGAGACAGCCTTGATCAAAAAATCACCGTTCCGTTCTCGCCCGAGAGTGTTCTCTCCGGCATCGGACACACCGATTTTATGAATGCTGTTTGGTATCGCAGAAATATTGAGATCCCCACCGAGTGGAGCGGTATGCGCGTCCTTTTGTACATCGACGCCTGCGACCACACCACCCGTGTGTTTGTCAATGGCAAGCGGGTGGGAGTGCCTCACAAGGGCGGCTACACATCCTTTTCTTACGACATCACCGACGCGCTCTGCGAAAAAGGAAATTACATCACAATTTATGCCGAGGACGATATTCTTTCGGGCAAGCAATTTGCGGGCAAGCAGTCCACAAAGCTGAACTCCTACGGCTGTTTTTACACGCGCACCACGGGCATTTGGCAAACCGTTTGGCTTGAGGCGGTTCCCGCGGCACACGTCGTCTCCTACAAGGTCTACCCCAACATTTCGGGCCCGTCCGTTGTTATCGAGACCAAGACCGCAGGCACCAAAACAGGCGATACGCTCACGATAAAAGCCTTTTACGAGGGCAAGCCGATGGGCGAGGCGACCGTCAAGATGGCATCCTCTGTGGCACTTACCCAAATTGACCTTGCCGAGGCACACCTTTGGGAGTGCGGCAAGGGCAGACTCTACGATCTCGTTTTTGAGCTTTCGTCGGGAGCTGCCGTTGACGTAATGAACGGCTACTTTGGCTTGCGTGAGGTCAAGCTGACCAAAGAGGACGGAATGCAGATCAACGGCAAAACGGTATTCGGTCGCTTTGTTCTCGACCAAGGCTTTAACCCCGAGGGCATCATCACCGCGCCCACCGACGAGTCTCTCAAATTCGACATTGAAGCCTCGATGGCTTGCGGCTTTAACGGCGCGCGCCTTCACCAAAAGGTGTTTGAGCCTCGCTTTCTTTACCACGCCGACAAGCTCGGCTACATGGTTTGGGCAGAGGCAGGCAACTGGGGCTTTGACCACACCGATTTTGCCAATCTTGAAAACTGTCTTTCCGAGTGGCTGGAGGAAATGGAGCGCGATTTCTCGCACCCGTCCGTCATCGGCTGGTGTCCCTTTAATGAGACCTGGGACAGAAACGGACATCCGCAGAGCGTCGCTCTGATCGATACGGTTTACGACGTCACCAAGGCGTTTGACTCCACCCGTCCCGTTGTTGCAACCAGCGGTTCCTATCCCACCAACCGCACCGACGTGCATGACGTGCACGATTACGAGCAGGACCCTGCGCTCTTCCGTTCCTACTATGCCGAAATGGACAAGGGTATTGCGCGCGACCAGCTCCACCGCACAAAGCCCTACGCGCAGGTCTACAAAACCGAGCTGCCCGTGTTTATGAGCGAATACGGAGGAATCCGTTGGGTAATGGATCAAGACAACGCAGGCTGGGGCTACGGTGCATCTGTGCTCAGCGAGGACGAGTTCTTTGCCCGTCTCGAGGGGCTTACCGATGTCATCCTCGAAAATCCGCACTTCTTCGCCTTCTGCTACACCCAACTCACCGACGTCGAGCAGGAGCAAAACGGACTCCTTACCTACACCCGTCAGTTCAAATTCCCCGCCGAAAAGTACGCGCGGATCTTTAGCAAAAAATCTGTAATAGAATAAGAGATTGCAGGGGAAACTTTTTCGCGAAAAAGTTTCCCCCTGCACCCCCTTCAAAAAGCACTCGCACAGAAATAACAAAAAGAAAACCTCAACAAACGGATAGAC
>JAZNYU010000269.1:0-4496 GCA_045594605.1 Eubacteriales bacterium | reverse complement strand
AAAACTGTTTTCTTATTTTTCAAAAGGGGAGATCGCACTGTGGGCGTCCTCGGTCATTTTAATTCTTGTATCCTTTGCTTTGTTTGACAGAATCAATTATTTGACCCTGTTTGCATCCTTAATCGGCGTAACGTCACTGATTTTTAATGCAAAAGGGAATCCGTTTGGGCAAGTGTTGATGATCGTTTTCAGTATTCTTTACGGGATCATTTCCTATACCTTCCGTTATTACGGAGAGATGATCACCTACCTTGGCATGACCATGCCAATGGCGGTAGTCGCTCTGATCGCTTGGCTAAAACATCCTTTTCAAGGCAAAAAAAGCGAGGTGGCAGTCAATCGAATTTCTAAAAAAGAACAGATATTTATGTGGGGACTTACAATACTTGTTACCGTTGCTTTTTACTTTATTTTGGCTCATTTCAAAACAGCCAATCTCATACCGAGTACAATTTCGGTAACTACAAGCTTTATTGCGGTTTACTTAACGTTTCGTAGAACCCCCCATTTCGCACTTGCTTATGCGGCGAATGATTTGGTCCTAATTCTTCTTTGGACGCTGGCAAGCATCGAGAACATCCGTTACATATCTGTTGTGGTATGCTTTGCTGCCTTTGCAGTCAACGATTTGTACTGCTATTTCAGTTGGCGAAAAATGGAGAAAAGGCAACGAATGGAGAACAATCAATAAAAGCAGTCCCATTTCAAAATTTTGAAATGGGACTGCCTATATTTTTAGTTACTTTCCTTCATCATATTCAGCACCTCATAGATGCCGCGAATGGGAATGATATTGATGCTTTCTGTTTCAATTTTACGCTTTTCAATGTTGCGGTAGGGAACGATGGCGTGCTTAAAGCCGAGGCGTTCCGCTTCTTTGATGCGCTGCTCGAGATTGGAGACGGAGCGACATTCTCCTGCAAGTCCCAATTCACCAATGGCAATCAGGTCGTCGGGGATGATGCGGTCTGTCATTGAGGAGATCAGTGCCATCGCAAGCGCCACGTCGGTGGCAGGCTCGTCCAGTCGCATTCCTCCTATGACGTTGAGATAGACGTCATTTTGATAGAACTTCAGGCCAAGTCTCTTTTCCAAAACCGCTATGATTAGGCACATACGGTTGTAATCTATGCCGTTTGTGGTGCGACGCGGAGCGGGGAACGCGGTGGGGGTGACAAGTGCTTGAATTTCGGCAATGATGGGACGTGTACCCTCAATGGTGCAAACGGCACAGTTGCCCGAAATGTTCTTCGGTCTGCCCGCGAGCAGCATCTGTGAGGGGTTGTCCACCTCGATAAGGCCTTTGTCGGTCATCTCAAACACGCCGATCTCGTTGGTCGAGCCGTATCGGTTCTTGATGGCGCGAATGATGCGATACGCCTGCTGACGCTCGCCCTCAAAGTAGAGGACGGCATCCACCATGTGCTCCAGCACCTTCGGTCCTGCAATACTGCCTTCCTTGTTGACGTGTCCGACCATAATGACCGAAATACCGTCACTTTTTGCCTTATTGATAAAGGAAAGCGCGGTCTCCTTGACCTGTGTGGTACTGCCGGGGGCGGAGTTGACCGATGCGGAATAGATGGTCTGGATCGAGTCAACGATGATAACGTCAGGCTTGATCTTATCAACCTCTTTGAGAATGCTTTCAATATTCGATTCGGTAAGAATAAAGAGAGAATTTCCCACTACGCCCAGACGTTTTGCGCGGAGCTTGAGCTGACCGCCCGACTCCTCACCGGACACGTAAAGCACGCGGCGGCTCTCACCAAGTGAGTCACAGATCTGCATTAGAAGTGTGGATTTACCAATGCCCGGTTCACCCGAAAGCAGCACCACCGAGCCGTGAACAAGTCCACCGCCAAGCACGCGGTCAAGCTCACCAAGCCCCGTTGTGCGGCGCATATAATCGGGGATCTCCAAATCGGTAAAGCCAACGGCGTGGTTGTCACCCAAGGAGGGGATCATACTCACGCGCTTGGGAGCAGCCGCGGCAGGCGCAACCTCTTGTACGTCCTCAACAAAGGCGTTCCAAGCACCGCAAGATGGGCATTTGCCAAGCCATTTGGCACTTTTGTATTCACATTCTGTGCAGATGTAAAACGTTTTCAGTCCTTTCATTTTGCAATCAGACCTTTCTTTTCATACTTACCACCATTATACCGCATTTGTAGGATTTTTGCAAGAGGTTTTATGCAATTGCGCGCAAAATTCCCATGCAAAGTGTGAGCGCCAGCCTTTGGCGGTAGTCCTCGTTGCCCAGAAGTGCTGCTTCCTCGGGGCTGGAAAGAAATCCGCACTCCACCAGCACCGCAGGGCAATCAAGATGGTGCAACAGATAAATACTGCTGCCGCTCCGTTTAACGGGTCTGTCGTTTTCGGGTTGTAAAAGCTCCTGCACGGTTTTGTGGATGGTTTTTGAAAGCTCCTCGGATGTGCTATTGTTCTCCGAATACCAAACCTGTACCCCTTGGCAAGAGGGATGCGGATAGGTATTCATGTGTAGGCTGACAAAAATGGCATTTGGCGCATCGTTTGCAATTTTCAGCCGTGCCGCCATATCCAGCATTTTTTTGCGCCCTTGAAAGTCCACGTTTCTGTCATATAGGAGTGTGTCGGTGTCTCGTGTTAAAATGACCTTTACACCGTTTGCCTCGAGAACGTCGCGCATTGCAAGCGCGAGGGCAAGGTTGAGGTCTTTTTCAAGGAGTCCGTCAGCACTTGAAGCACCGCCGTCTTCACCGCCGTGACCTGCATCCAAAATAACGGTTTTGGGTAGGGAATCGGTGTCCTTATTTATAACGCCAAGCTCATTTTTGGGGCGTGTTTTCTCGGCTATGCCGAACAAAGCGGCAAACAGAATACTCAAAAAAAGCAAAAATGCAAAAAAACGCCAAAAGAATGTGGACTTTATCAATTCGTTTTTTCTCCTATCAACCTATTTTGCACAGCAATTTATGCATAAAAATCAAAGAATATTCATTTTTTGTGTTGACATTTTAAAAATATATTGTATAATAATATAAGATGGGTTATTATTGGTATTGAGCCCTTTTTGATATGACGTGCCCCAGATGGGAGAAAGGAATTGCAAGCAATGGCAGCAATTACAAGAAAAGAAGCAAGAGCTCAGGTTTTTCACCTGCTTTTTGAGACCGAATTCCACACCGAAGCATCCCCCGAGGAGATCTATGCGCTCTCGCAAGAGGATCGCGAGTTCGTTGAGGATGCCTACATCCGCCGCGCCTATTTTGGCGTAAGAGAACATCTTGCCGAAATCGACGAGATCATGGCGCGCCATGCCAACGGTTGGAAGCCGAGCCGCATCACCCCCATATCCCGCAGTGCGATCCGCCTGTGCATCTTTGAAATGAAATACATGGACGATATCCCCGCGGCAGTCTCCATCAATGAGGCGATCGAGCTTGTCAAGACCTATGACGATCCCAAAATGCGCACTTTTGTCAACGGTGTTTTGCACGGTGCGAAAACAGAACTGGAAGCAGCGGCACAATGACCGAATGCTTTGTTGGCATCGATACCAGTAACTATACGACCTCGGCGGCGATCTGCACCAAAGACGGTGAGATTGTTGCCAACCTCAAATTACCGCTCCCTGTAAAGGCGGGCGAGTGCGGCCTGCGCCAAAGCGATGCGGTTTTTGCACACGTCAAAAATCTGCCACAGCTGATGGAGCGCCTTGCAGAAGGCTTGCAAGGTATGAAGCCCGTAGCCATTGGCGTATCGGCTACGCCAAGACCGCTTGAGGGCTCCTATATGCCGTGCTTTCTTTCGGGGATAGCCGCAGCAAAAAGCTTTGCGGCGGCGGCAAACATTCCGCTTTTGCGCTTCTCGCATCAGGAGGGGCACATTATGGCGGCGGCTTATTCGGCAGGGGCGATGCACTTGCTTGATGCCGAGTGCTTTGCAGCTTTTCACGTCTCGGGAGGAACGACCGAGGTCCTTCTTGCCACTCCGCACCCAAGCGGATTTGACATTGAACTCTTTGCGGCAACTGCCGACATCAACGCGGGACAAGCCATCGACCGCATCGGCGTGATGCTCGGCCTTGATTTTCCTTGCGGCAAGGAGCTGGAAAAGCTCGCAGAGAAGAATACAAAAAAGATCCCGAAGTCGCGTATCTCCGTTAAGGACGGCTACTGCAACCTTTCGGGGCTGGAAAATATGGCAGCCAAATTGTGGCAGGAGAGCGGAGACGCCGCCTTGGTAGCCGCATTTACCCTGCAATTCATTGCTGACACGCTCATAGCGATGACAGGGGAGCTGGATGCACGCATCCCCTTGCTCCCGATCGTATACGCAGGCGGCGTGATGAGTAACCGCTATCTGCAAGCCCGTCTTGCCGAGCGGAAGAATACCTATTTTGCCGAGCCGCAATTCTCGGCAGATAACGCGGCAGGTATCGCCTTGCTTTGCCGCAAACAATTCCTCAAAATTTGATGAAAGGAGCGCACGATGCAAACGGAAAGACAAAC
>JAZNYU010000268.1:0-1534 GCA_045594605.1 Eubacteriales bacterium | reverse complement strand
TTGTCACCTTAACTTGTCTTCCTAAGACCGCTTGGCCTCCGACTTCGACAACGGCGCACCTATCTCGCACGGGCGGCGTTCTCGATACCGATGCGGGGCGCGGCAAGGTCTTGCGCGACGGGAGCGGTACACGCTACCTCGATATGCGTATTTTGTCATCGCCCGTCACGTATTACAAAGAGGAAAAGCCCGAAGAGATCTCCTTTGCCGAGGCGGTGGAAAGAGCCCGGCCGCGCGTGCTCGTACTCTCCTTTGGGCTCAACGGCATTACGCGCTGGAGCCGCAATCCCGATGCCTTTTTGCGCAACTATCGCGCACTCATCGAGGGCATCCGTGCGCGCTCGCCGAGTACGCACATCCTCTTGCAATCGGTCTATCCCGTGGGGGAGAATACCGTTTTTTCTCTTCCCAAAGAGGACCTGAACCGCCAGATCTGTCATCTCAACACCTATATCGCGTCACTGGAGGGAGAGTACGAAGCCGTCGATTACGTCAATACCGCCGCGATCCTCGCGGATGCGAGCGGTGCACTCTCCCCGACCTATGACAGTGGCGACGGCATCCACCTGACCAACGAGGCGTATGACGTTATTCTGCGCTTTTTGTGCCAACGTATCCAAGAAATCGAATAACCCAAAGGAGAACCCAATGAAAAACAGAAGAATAAACGCCGCAATTGCGGCAACCTTAATGCTCTTGAGCGCCGTTTTCAGCTTTGCGGCGTGCAACCAAAAAGAGGATGAGGAATACAAAAAAGAGATCAACACCCAAGAGATCGCCACCACGCTTTCCCAAAAAACGCCCACCGCCAGCGCGTGGATCAACGAGGACCAATATTTTATTGAGGAATACGTCGATATCCCCGACTATATCAAGGAGAGCAGTATTTATTACGCCAAAAACACCAACGACCTTGACGAGTTCGGCATCTTTTTGGTAGAAGAGGGCAAAGAGAAGGCAACGCGGCTGCTTTTGCTGCAAGGATACCTGCAAAAACGCTATACCGAAAATCAGGAGTGGTACAACTCCTATATGCCCACCGAAACGCCAAAGCTGCGCGATGCCGAGGTGCGCATTTACGGCAACTGCGTGGTCTATGCAGTCCTGTCCGCCGAGCAACGCACCGCATTCTTTGCAGAGTGTGAGAAGCTCCTCAAGGAGCAAAAATAAAAGGAGAGCCAATTTTGGCTCTCCTTTTTTATCATACCAACAAATAGTTCACTCCCGCAAGCGATGCCGTCGAGTCGGCGGCTGCCGCTTGTGCCTGCGGTGGCAAGGTGTTGATCCCCGTCAAGTGCGAGAGCGGCTTGTGATATTTCTTGGCAACGCTCCAAAGTGTGTCAGAGGGGGCGGGGAAGCATACGGTGCACTCTCCCTCGGGCTTTTGACATTTGTCGCCCACGTTGCAATGGGAAAGATATTGGATCTTTGTCCCCGTGCGCGTCAAAAGCGAGACGGCGATCTCGGCATCGATGCCAAGTCGCTCTCCGTCTGCGCGAGCGCGACAGCTGATGGGACTGATGTGCACAAGGGA
>JAZNYU010000267.1:0-4269 GCA_045594605.1 Eubacteriales bacterium | reverse complement strand
GTCACGCTCTGCTTCTATCGCGTCAGTAAATTTGCAGGAATGCTACTCTTGCTCCACGAATTGTGGCTTATTTATATGCTCATCCTCAATTTTGCGGTATTTTTCAATGCGTAAGACTATGATTTGATCATAATACTTTCAAAAAAGAGAAAAATTTTCAAAACCACTTTGCAAATGCACAAAAATGTGATATACTGAATATACCAAACAAATTTATGACAAATAAACAAAAAACGGAGGAAACAAAAAAATGAAAAAAATTGTAGCTGTTCTGCTTCTTGTTGCCGCACTTGTCACAATGGTAAGCTGTAACAAAAAGGTTTATGAGGCAGATGCCAAAGAATTTACATCGGATGGATTAACGCTTACTCTGACCAATGCGTTTGTAAAAAAAGATCAAGAAGGATACACAGTATGCTACGACTCCAAAGAGGTAGCAGTGATCGCCCTTAAAGAATCTTTCTCCATGCAAGAGGGCATTAAGGATTGGACACTTGAATACTATGCAGATCTGATCAAAAGCGCCAATTCCAAGCATTCTCCCAGTAATCCCGTAAAGGTTGGTAACCGTATGGTTATTGAATATACCTTTTACAACCCCGAAACCGATATTACATATCACTATTATACCTGCATGTATAAGGGAAGTGATGCATTTTGGATGGTTCAATTTGCTTGCGATGTAAATAATATTGAGGAATATAAGCCCTATATGGTTCAATGGGCAGATTCTGTTCGCGTTTAATCGAAAGATTTTTTTGGTATAAAAAAGAAAACGGATGAGACTTACTGTCTCATCCGTCTTTATTTATGATCATTCATTTTCAAAGCGTTTCAAGATGGTTTCATAAGTTAGTCCATAACTTTCGGCAATGTCGCGAGCATAGCTCTTGCCGTCGGGCTTTGCGCGAGTGATCTTAAAGGAGCGTTTGCCCTCTCCCTTCATGCCTGCCACAAGCGTGTCGATGGCAACACCGCCGGACGCCAGAGAGCGCGCATTGATGTTGTCGATCTCTGCCGCAAGCTCGTGCAAGTGGGTAGAAAAGAGGCATCTGCATCCCACGTGAGCAAGTCCCCCAAGCACCTCTGCCGCTATGTAAGAGGCTTCATAACTGCCCGTAGAGGAGAGCGACTCGTCAAGAAGCACAAGACTGTTTGCCGTTACGCAATCGAGAATCTCACTCAGTCGTGCACATTCCTCGCCGAGGCGACCTTTGTCGATGGTGTCATCCGCACCTGTCGGGAAGTGCGTATAGATGCCGTCAACGGGGGAGATCGCCGCGTGCTCGGCAGGCACGTACATGCCAAGCTGCATCATGACCTGGGCCAGACCAATGGCACAGGTGATAACCGATTTACCGCCGCGGTTCGGTCCCGAGAGGACGTAAATGGTGGCGTTTTCATCAAAGACCATATCATTTGCCACGATCTCATCCTCAATTTTGAGCGCCACGCAGGGGTTGTAAAGAGCAGTTGCCGCAAAAGCACGCTCCTCAATGGGGCGAATGTCGGGAATGGAGAGCACGCATCCTTTTTCCTTCAGTGCGCGCAGCATATTGGTGCCCCTTACCAAGAACTCGAATTCGGGCATCAGATTGAGCAAAAACTCGGTGTTCTCAAGAACGTAGGTCTGCACGATCTTCTTCCAGGAGCGCAACGAGGAGCGGTAAACGTCATTGATGGCACTGTTGAACGCCAACGAGAGCGCCATTTTTTGGTTTTCGCTCTGCTTTTTGCCAAAGGGAACAAGGTTTGCAATGCAGGTATAGTTGTCATTCTTAAAATCCAAGCGCAAGATCTTATCCAAAGCGTCTCCCGATTTAAAGGACTCTGCATTGATGGAGAGCACGCCTGCCGATGCGGGGCGGAGCTGTGCATCGAGGTTGACACCAACGGTCACACTCTTGATCTCGCGCACACGGCGTGTCAGCTCGTTCAGCTTTTCGTTCAATTCGCGATAATAGGTGCTTTCCGCAAGGGTGGTAACAAGCTCGGAGAGCGCCAAGAAAGCAGGACTCTTTAACTGGTCCTTGACCTCAGTCAAGCAATCGTGCAGTACCTTTACGCTCGAGACGTAAAGCTCAATTTCGGTAATGCTGGAAAGATAATCGTTCGTATCTCCGCTATCCGCTTCCAGACGGCGCAATTCCATAATATCGTTGAGCACGGGCACGAGCTTGTTCAGCATTTCGGTCAGCGCCTCGCAACGAAGCATATCGTCAAAGGTAGCAATGCGGTAGCGAATGACCTCGGCATCTATGGTAAAGAACTCCGAAAGATCACGGTTCTTGAGATTGAACATTTCAAGAAGCCCCAGCTCTTGCAGAGTAAACAAATCGATATCCGGCACACATTCGCCGCTGTCGTGCTTTTTGCGCAGTTCCTCATTCGGATAGATCAGGCTAAAGGTGTTAAAATCCATACAGATGGGATCCTTTCTTCCAAAACTAAATATAGTATATCATATTTTTTGCCGTTCGTCTATACCGTGGGCGAAAAAAATCAAAAAAATGCTATTGAAAAAGCAGTGAAAATGTTGTATAATTAATTAGACAAAAAGAGAGGAGGGCAAATGCCGTGGAATTTGATATCTTTGCACCCGACTTTGGCACTTTGCCGTCCGCATATCTTGAAAAGAGTGCCATTACCAACCCAACAGAACTGTTTTGGAGCGATGATCTGCTCGCGCTCTTGCGCCTTTGCGGTGCAAAAGAAGAAATGATCGGGGAGCGCGCCTCGGACTATGACCGTTTTCTTTCTGTTTTGCGTGCTCTGCCTCTGTTGGAAGGACACCCAACGCGCGCGTGGATCGCAGCACTTCTCGAAAAGCATTTCCATCTGACGGAATTGCCGACCGAGGCGACCGCTCCCGCCGTTTGGAGGGCACTTTGCGACTCTCTCATGCAACATCCGATTGCACCGCAAGACCTCGTCCATGGTGCATGGCTGTGCGACGGTTTGACAGTTCCAAGCTGCATCCTCGAAGAGATCACTCCCGTTTTGAATGCCAATCTGTTGCTTCAAACCAACGTCAGGTCAGCTGCCGCTTGGAGTGCCGAGATCGCATCGACTGTTGCACATTTTAAAGAGAAGGGATGCCAAAAGATCCTTCTTCGTATCGGCAAAGAGTTTGACTTTGTTTCTCCCTCGCGCTATCACGTCGACCGCGCGCTCTCTCTTACCAAAAAGGATCGCGATGCCGCAAATCTTTTGCTTTGTCAACTCATGCGCGAGATTTGTATTGCCGCACAAGAGCACGACTTGATGCTGATCCTTGACTGTGTAGGGGATCCGTCCGCGCTTGCGCTCCTTTTGGAGTACGCCGAGGAGAACGTGCAGCTGCCGCGCCTTTGTTGGAGTTTGCACCGCGTGTGTGATGCCGCCCCCATACTGGCATTTTGCGCAAAGCCGCATAAAAATGAAATTCTGGCGGCACTTTCTTATGAGAGCATAATGACCGAGGACGAGCTTTTTCCCGCTCTCGCGTCCTGGCAGGTGCGCTATCCCATAGGAAAGCTTTGCTACCTGACCGCGCGTGATCTGCGTCAAACACCCCACGCGCAAGCGCATATTTTGGATATGCTGAAAAAGTCGAAAACAAAAATCTAAAATCCGCGAAAAAAGCGAAAAAATCTCTTGCAAACGCAATTGTGGTATGCTATAATATAATAAGAGAGTATGCTTGTAAGTAAAAAGAAAGGATAACGAAAAAATGACCTCGATTCTCAAAAAATATCTCCCCACAATTATGGCAGTTGCCGCCGTTATCTCCTTTGTCGGCGCCATTTTGATCTTAGCAATTCCCGTAGCGCGCGCCGATGTTCCTTATAAGCGAGTTCTGGGCATCATTATTGCGGTGTTTATGTTCCTTTTGTCGGCTCTCATCGCCATCTACCTTTGGCTCAACCGCGATACCGAGCCCAACTTCTTCCTCTTTGACCGTCAAAGAAAGCGCAACATCTCCATTGACGACCTGACCTTTAAATTTGCCAACGAGCGTCTGACCTTCCTGCTCACCACCGTCAGCCAGTCCGCCGAGGATCTTTGGCATGAGGACGTGCTTGAAAATGAGCTCAAGCTTGGCTACCGCAAGGTTTACCGTCCGCTCATTGCATACAAGATGCTGTATGACCTGGCAGATAAGAATGTCGATTCCTATTGGGAGTATCTCCTGACCGCAACGCCCGAAACCGTGCTTTCCATCGCACGTGCGCTTGAGCAGGCAGGGGAGACCGAAATGGTCAAAGCCTTTGTTTTCATTATGGAAAA
>JAZNYU010000266.1:0-2022 GCA_045594605.1 Eubacteriales bacterium | reverse complement strand
AACGAACTGCGCGAAAAGTATTTGGCATTCTTTGAGTCCAAAGGACATCTCCGTCTGCCCTCTTTTCCGCTCGTTCCGATCAATGACAAATCTCTGTTGCTCATCAACTCGGGCATGGCACCCATGAAGAAATTCTTCACGGGTGAAGAGGAACCCCCTCGCCACCGCGTAACCACTTGCCAAAAGTGCATCCGCACCCCCGACCTTGAGCGCGTTGGTCATACCGCTCGCCACGGTACGTTCTTTGAAATGCTTGGCAACTTCTCCTTTGGCGATTACTTTAAGGATCAGGCAATCCCGTGGGCGTGGGAGTTTTTGACCGAAACCCTTGAGATCCCCACCGACCTTCTCTGGCCCTCTATTTACGAGGAAGACGAGCAGGCGTATGAAATTTGGGTCAACAAGGTTGGCGTTAACCCCGAGCACATTGTACGCCTTGGCAAAGCCGACAACTTCTGGGAGCATGGCACCGGTCCTTGCGGCCCCTGCTCCGAGATCTATTTTGACCGCGGCATCAAGTACGGCTGCGGCTCCCCCGATTGCAAGCCCGGTTGCGACTGCGACCGCTTTATGGAAATTTGGAACAACGTATTCACCCAGTTCAACAACATGGGTGACGGTACCTACACCGAGCTGGCACAAAAGAACATTGACACCGGTATGGGCCTTGAGCGTCTCGCTTGCGTCATGCAGGGTGTAGACAATATGTTCGAGGTTGACACCATTCGCAAGGTGCTTGATACGGTCTGCTCTATTGCGGGCAAGGAATACGGCAAGGATAAAAACACCGATATTTCCATCCGCGTTGTTACCGACCACATCCGTTCTGCAACCTTTATGATCTCCGACGGCGTTATTCCCTCTAACGAGGGACGAGGCTACGTTCTTCGCCGCATCCTGCGCCGCGCTTGCCGCCATGGCAAGCTCCTTGGCATCAACCGTTCCTTCCTGCCCGAGCTTGGCGTGATCGCCATTGGCGAATCCGAGGGTGCTTACCCCGAGCTGGCTGAAAAGAAGGATTATATCCTCAAGGTCATCGCTATGGAAGAGGAACGCTTCGATGCGACCATTGATGCAGGTCTTTCCATCCTTAACAAGCTCGTTGAAGATGCAAAGAATAACAACCTCACCACCCTCTCCGGCGAGGACGTATTCAAGCTTTACGATACCTACGGCTTCCCCATCGACCTCACCCGTGAGATTGCCGAGGAAGCAGGTCTTGCCATTGACGAGGCACGTTTTGCTGAACTCATGCAAGAGCAAAAGGTTCGCGCTCGCGAGGCACGTGCAAACATCAGCGGTTGGTCCGATGCCTCCAAGAACCTCTTGGCTGACATCCCCGCAACCAAGTTCGTCGGTTATGACAATATGTCGGCAGATGCAAAGGTTCTTGCAATCCTCGTTGACGATATGTCTGTAAACGAGGTATCCGAAGGCGACTGCACCGTTATTCTTGATACCACTCCCTTCTACGGTGAGGGCGGCGGTCAGATCGGTGATACCGGTGTTCTCACCACCGAAAACCTTGACCTGAATGTTACCGACACCAAAAAGGCAGACGGCATTTATATTCACCTTGCAACCGTTGCAAACGGCACACTCAAGGTTGGCGACACCGTACGGGCGATTGTTACCGACTACCGCCGCGAGGCAATTATGCGTAATCACTCGGCTTGCCACTTGCTCCAAAGTGCGCTCCGTCGCGTACTCGGCAACCACGTTGAACAATCCGGCTCTTACGTCTCCGATACCGTTTGCCGCTTTGACTTCACACACTTCTCCGCCATGACTGCGGAAGAAATTGCAGGCGTTGAAGCTCTTGTAAACTATGAAATCCTTGCAGGTCAGGTTGGTTCTATGACCGAAATGCCCATTGAAGAAGCAAAGAAGCTTGGTGCTATGGCTCTGTTTGGTGAAAAGTACGGCAAGATCGTTCGCGTTGTTCGCATGGGTGAAAACTCGGTTGAGTTCTGCGGCGGTACACACGTCGATAACACCGCAAAGATCGGACTGTTCAAGATC
>JAZNYU010000265.1:0-11634 GCA_045594605.1 Eubacteriales bacterium | reverse complement strand
ACATGGCTACGATCCGACTTGTATGATCCATGAGGCGCTCAATAACTGCCGTAAGGATCTGCGCCTTGTCATTATTCTCAATGAAAACGAGATGTCCATCTCCAAAAACATCGGGCGCTTGGCACTCTCCCTTTCCAAACTGCGCTCGGCAAAGGGATATTTCAAAACCAAACGTGCAACCGCAAACTTTCTGCAAAAAATTCCGTTTATCGGCAAACCCATCTTCCGCGGTTTGCTCCGCGCAAAGGTCGCCGTCAAGGATATGCTCTATGGAAGTAACACCTTTGAAAACCTCGGGCTTTACTATCTCGGTCCCGTTGACGGCAACGACGAGCGCGCCGTTGAGCAGCTGCTTGAAGAAGCCAAAGCAAGTGGACAGAGCTGCCTGATCCACCTGCGTACCAAAAAAGGGAAGGGTTACTCCCCCGCCGAGGAGCACCCCGACCGCTACCACGCGCTGCCTCCCAAGGGAGCAACACATCCCGAAGGACACAATTTCTCCGAGAAAATGGGTACACACCTGACCGAGCTTGCTAAAACGGATGCGCGCATTTGCGCCATTACCGCCGCGATGACCTCGGGCACGGGACTTACTGCTTTCCAAACAGAGCATCCCACACGCTTTTTTGATGTTGGTATTGCCGAGCCCCACGCCGTCACCTTTGCCGCAGGACTTGCCGCAAACGGATACCGCCCCGTGGTTGCCATCTATTCCAGCTTTTTGCAACGTGCCTACGATAATATCGTGCACGACGTAGCTCTGCAAAATCTGCCCGTTGTGTTTTGTATTGACAGAGCAGGTCTGAACGCCGCCGACGGCCCCACCCACCACGGCATTTTTGACGTGGCATTTCTCTCCGAAATCCCCAATATCAGCATCTATACTCCCATCACAAACCAAGCGCTCCATTCTGTTTTGGAGGAAGCCTTGGCATCGAACACGCCTACCGCCATCCGTTATCCCAACGGGTATGAAAATGCGGATATTAAAAACGCATTCTATTCTTCCTCGGCTGCCGTTTCGGGGCGCGTGCGCGCCGACTATACCAAAGACGAGGCAGAGAGCCTTGATGCCGTGATCATAACGCACGGACGCATCACAACCGAAGCCCTCAAAGCAAAAGCTATGCTCAAAGAGCAGGGCAAACAGGTTGGCATTTTGCTCCTGGAGCAGATCAAGCCCTACGAAAAGATCGCCGGGGAGGTTGCAAGCTTTTTGCCAAAACGATCCTTGCGCGTACTGTTCCTCGAGGAAGAGATCTGCGCGGGCGGCATGGGAATGATGCTCTCGACAGCGCTTGCAGACTGTGAGGTCATGCAAAACAAGACCGTTACCGTCAAGGCGTTGGGTGAGCATTTTGCCATTCAGACCCAAAATGAACCTATTTGGAAGAGCTTTGGGCTGGATGCCGATGCCATAGTCTCTGATATTTTGTCCTGATAGCATTACAGATAAAAAATATTTACAAAAAAATCGAAATTTTATAATTGACAATCCCGTGATTATGTGATATAATTTATGTAGAGATAAATAATATTGAATGGAGGATACATTATGAAATTGCATTTTTTGGACGAATATATCCCCGGTACAAAGCTGAAGAAAGCAGAAATGGAGAACCTGACGGGTTTGGCATTCCTGAAAAAGGTCTTCTTCGTTAGCGAGGGGGTAATGCTTACACAGATCCGTGATATTTCCGGTATTGATAGCTCTACACTGCAAAACTGGACCAAGCGCGGATGGGTAGCAAACGCGAGACTCAAAAAGTATAATATGGATCAGGTAGCGCACATTCTCATCATCAACATGCTGCGTTCCTGCATGCAGCTGGAACACATCGCATTTTTGATCCAATATATTAACGGCGACATTCAAGATACCAGCGACGATATCATTACCGACTCCCGTCTGTACGACTATATCTGCCGTATTCTGGAGCATATCATCAGCACAGGTGACTGCTCGCTGGAAGAAATTGCAGATTGCGTTGCTATGATCACCGAGGATTACGTTGAGCCCTTTGCAGGTGCCCGCGAGCGCCTTAACCGTGCCCTTGAGATCATTGTGGTAACTTACTATTCCGCACTCCTCAAGCGCCGCGCAACCCAACTGCTCGAAAATCTAGGTGCATAAACGAATAAAAAACAGACCTTCGCATAGAAGGTCTGTTTTGCTTTGTATATCAAAAATCCCTTCCCGAAAATCGGGAAGGGATTTTAAAATGCTTATTTCTTGAGGTTTGCTTCAAGCACTGCAAGCTCTTCGTAAAGCTCTGCGGGAACGCGGTCGCCGACCTGCTTATAGAATGCTTTGATGTTTTCAACGTCTTCAAGCCAGCTCTCGTTATCGATGGTGAGCAGCTCGCGGATGGTGTCAACGGTAACGTCCTCAAGTCCTTCAATGTTGATGTCCTCAGCCTTGGGAACAAAGCCGATAGGTGTTTCAACTGCGTCAACCTTACCGTCGCAACGGTCGAGGATCCACATCAGAACTCTCATGTTGTCGCCAAAACCGGGCCAAATGAAGTGACCGTCAGCATCGGTACGGAACCAGTTAACGTGGAAGATCTTGGGAGCGTTGGGGATCTTTTTGCCCATGTTGAGCCAGTGTTGGAAGTAGTCGCCCATATCGTAACCAACGAAGGGACGCATAGCCATGGGGTCCCGGCGAACAACCCCAACGGCACCTGCAGCAGCTGCGGTGGTCTCAGAAGCCATGATAGAGCCTACGAAAGTACCGTTCTGCCAGTTCTTGGATTCGTAAACCAGGGGAGCGGTCTTTGCACGTCTGCCGCCGAAGATGATAGCGGAGAGCGGAACACCCTTGAGGCTATTGAACTCGGAGGAGATGCAGGGGCAGTTAGAAGCCAGAGCAGTAAAGCGAGAGTTGGGGTGCGCACCGGAGGTGTTGACCTTGTCTGTCTTATCGTACTTGGTGTAATCCCACTTTTCACCCTTCCAGTTGAGCGCATTCTTGGGAGGATTGTTGTCAAGACCTTCCCACCAAACGGTGTTGTCATCCAGATTGTGGCAAACGTTTGTGAAGATGCAGTTCTTCTTGGTGGTCATGAGTGCGTTGTAGTTGGAGTGCTCGTTGGTACCGGGAGCTACGCCAAAGAAGCCGTTCTCGGGGTTGATGGCATAGAGTCTGCCGTCCTCGCCTACGCGGATCCAAGCGATGTCGTCGCCAACGGTCCAAACCTTATAGCCGGCCTTCTTATAGATTTCAGGCGGAATGAGCATTGCAAGGTTGGTCTTGCCGCAAGCAGAGGGGAATGCAGCAGAGATATATTTGATCTCGCCCTGGGGATTTTCGAGACCGAGGATGAGCATGTGCTCAGCCATCCAGCCTTCCTTGCGGCCAAGATAGGATGCGATACGGAGTGCGAAGCACTTCTTACCAAGAAGAACGTTTCCGCCGTAACCGGAGTTTACAGACCAGATGGTGTTATCCTCGGGGAAGTGGCAAATGTAGCGCTTTTCTTCATCGCAGTCAGCAACGGCGTGCAGACCCTTGATGAACTCGGGGGAGTCACCCAGAGCTTCGATTACGTTGGTACCAACACGGGTCATGATGAGCATGTTGAGAACGACGTAAATGGAGTCGGTGAGCTCAATACCGATTTTTGCAAAGTCAGATCCAACAACGCCCATGGAGTAGGGAATAACGTACATGGTTTTGCCGTTGTAGGAGTTCTTGTAGAGTTTGGAAAGCTTTTCGTAGCATTCCTTGGGATCCATCCAGTTGTTGATGTTACCGGCATCCTCTTTTTTGGAGGTGCAGATAAAGGTTCTGTTTTCTACGCGAGCAACGTCGTTGATGGCGGTGCGGTGCAGATAGCAGTTGGGGTAAACGTCGGGGTTGAGAGCTTCCAGCTCACCGGTAGCACAAGCCTGGGCACGCAGAGCCTCGGTTTGCTCCTCGCTACCGTCAATCCAAACGATCTCCTTAGGACCTACCATGTCAGCCATGGACTTGATCCAATCAAGAACATACTTATTGTTGGTCATAGTTTTGCTCCTTTTTATATGTAAAATTTAATAAAAAACGATATATCGGGAAAATAAGCCACCTTATCACCCATTATATATTATACACATGCGAATTCTGTATTTCAAGAGAAATTTCAAAAGGTTACGATTTGTTCATAATTTGACCTATAATATTTAAATAAATATTATACCTCTCAAAATGCTCTTGACAAAGCCCTCTAAATGGTGTATCATAGTATATATAATAAAATGATGAAAAGGAGAAACCGAATGGGAGCGGATCTTGGATTTTTTGCCGAGGATCGCGAACGCGATTTTCCCGAATTGAATAAATGTCCGGATTGTGAGACCTTCTTTGCCGACGATTGCTGTCCGCTTTGCGGAAAAGAGTGTCCCGAGGAGTTTCGCGCAGGCAACCGCAAGCCGGTAAAGCAAAAAAAACACCGCCGCCCAAGAGGGAACGGTCGCGTGCAATTCGTGCCGTGGTATCACACCACAGCAATCATCATTGTTGCGCTCATTATTATGCCGGTTTTAGGCATCATTCTGGCTTGGACGGGACCTTGGAAAAAGCATTGGAAGATCATTGCCACGGTTCTTGTCGTCCTATCTTACCTTTTGCCAACGATTCTGGGCTTTGTTTTCTCATTTACAGGGATGTATGAGCCGACCACGCCGCCCGTCAATCTTGAAATGTCCGCAGCAGAATACCGTGCGGCTTGTACCATACCCGATGCCGAAGCACTTTACCGCAACAGTAACCGGTATATAGGAAGCTTTGTTCAAATGGAGTGTGTCGTTACCGAGGTCTCAAGCACGTATTTTTACAATTCGGAAGAAGTTTATATGAATGCCAATCTTTATCTTTGCTCCGTTCAGCAAGGAGAGCGGACATTTGAGTTTTTCGTGGCGGATTGTCGCCAAGAAGGTCAGAACCGCTTGGCTATTGACGATAAAATTACTGTTTTTGGAGAAGTAGCAGGCGAGATCGAAGGCGCTACCGAGGGAGGGATGATGTCACCTCGTCCCGGTGTTTACGCCCGCTTTATCGACTTACAATAATTGGAGAAGATTATGCCAAGATTTTTTATTCGTGCCAATCAAATTGAAGATGGCGTTGTAACGCTTTTGGGCGACGATGCCCATCACATCTCCCGCTCGCTGCGTATGGCGGCAGGGGAGTGCATTACCGTTTGCGATATGCAAAAAAATGAATATGAATGTGAATTGACCGATTTTCTTCCCGATCGCGTGCTTGCCAAAATTTTGGAAACACGCAAGAGCGATACCGAGCCACCTTATTATGCACACGTTTTTCAAGCGCTCCCCAAGGGAGATAAGCTCGATAGTGTGATCCAAAAGGCAGTCGAGTGCGGTGCATCCGAGATCACCACCTTTGAGAGCGAGCGATGCATCGTTCGCGCAAAGGGAGAGAACGAAGCCAAGAAGGTCGAGCGCCGTCAGCGCATTGCACTTGAGGCTGCCAAGCAAAGCGGACGAGGGATCGTTCCCATGGTCAATCCCACGATCTCCTTTGCGGAAATGTGTCGCCGTGCTGCAGAGGCGGATATCGCGCTCTTTTGCTATGAGGGGGACGGAACCGAGCCGCTCCCTACGGCTCTCAAGAAAGCGATCGCAAAAATCGACAAGGAAAACCCGACGATCGCACTCATCATTGGCAGCGAGGGTGGATTTTCGCTTGCCGAAGCAGAGGCGATCTGCCAAAAGGGAATTCTCCCCGTTGGACTCGGCAAACGCATCCTGCGTACCGAGACCGCATCGGGATTTGCACTTGCTTGCCTTGTTTATGCCCTTGAAATGGCTTAAAATCTTATCAAAATAACCAAAAGAGTGGTGGATTTAACCAAAATCCACCCTCTTTTTTGCTCTCATTTTTTCCACCATAGGCAGTCTGCCCAAAAAAAATAAAAAAATTTATAAAAAATATTCAAAAACCTATTGAAAAATGACAAAAAATAGTGTACAATATAGGCAGTTTTGTACGAAGCCTGTTCTCAAAAACACAAGAGGAGATTGAATTTTATGTCAAATAGGTTGTTTCAAGGTGTTATTCACCAAATGAAGGATGCGATCGATCGCGTTATCGGCGTTGTAGATGAAAACGGCGTCATTATTTCTTGCTCTGAGCTTGTCAAAATCGGCGAGATCCGTCAGGGCGTGCGCGATGAGCTCAGCTATTCCAGCGACGTTATCACAAGCGGCGGCTATACCTACCGCCCCATGACCAACGGCCCCAAAACCGATTATATCGTGTTTGTTGAGGGCGAGGATAAGATGGCAGAGAAGATGTCTAAGCTTTTGGCTATTTCTCTTGGGAACATCAAAAACCTCTATGATGAAAAGTACGATAAGGGCTCTTTCATCAAAAATATTATTCTTGATAACATTCTGCCCAGCGATATTTACATCAAATCCAAGGAGCTGCACTTCAACACCAACGAGCTGCGCGTTATCTTCTTGATCAAGTTCTTGGGCAAGACCGATATGCTGCCCTTTGAAATGCTGCAGAATATGTTCCCCGAAAAGGCAAAGGATTACGTCATCAGCGTTGGCGAGCACGACATCGTGCTGGTTAAGGACGTTAAGCCCGGCACCGAAAACAAGGAATTTGAAAAGATCGCAACCAACATTGCCGATACACTGTCTGCCGAGTTCTACACGCAGGTGGCCATCGGTATCTCCACCGTTGTTGAGAACATCAAGGATCTTGCCCGCGCATACAAGGAAGCACAGGTAGCCCTTGAGGTCGGCAAGGTATTTGAGAACGAAAAGAACATCATCAGCTATGAAAATCTCGGCATTGGCCGCTTGATCTATCAGCTGCCCACCACGCTTTGCGAAATGTTCTTGCAAGAGGTATTCAAGCGCGGCAGTCTTGAGTCTCTCGACCGCGAAACGCTGCAAACCATTCAGGCATTCTTTGAGAACAACCTCAACGTTTCCGAAACCTCCCGCAAGCTCTTCGTACACCGCAACACGCTGGTCTACCGTCTTGACAAGATCCGCAAGATGACAGGTCTTGATCTGCGTGAGTTTGAGCACGCTATCACCTTTAAGGTAGCGCTCATGGTTAAAAAGTATCTCAATTCCAAGCCCATCAAGTTCTGATATATCACCTCGCGATAAAATCGCAGAGAGTAGGGAAAAGCGAAATGCAGGGATGTCCGGCATTTCGCTTCCGTACTGTATATTTTGCGCATAAGTACGTGCAAACGTCCATAAAATACGGTATTACGACCTACATGTCATATCTGATTTATACTGAAGGGAAATAAGAATGGATTATAACAATTACAACGATTACTCTTGGACGGAATATCCAAGACAACCAAAAAAACGCAAAAAGCCCGAATGGCGCTGCTCCGTAACCGTTTTGCTGGTTTTGCTGTGCGTCGCCATTGTGGGAACGATGATGCTCACCTTTACTCTGACCTCACAATGGATCAGAGCGCGGGATTCCGCCATCATTGCCGAGCAGCAGCAAACTATTGATTTTTTGCGTGAGTCCTTGGATGATGAGGATACCTTTAACAAGCTGCAAATTCTGGCAACCTTGCTTGAGGAGTATTCCTACTATTCCAACCAATTTGACAAAGAAGAAATGCTCGACCGGGTTCTGCGTGCATACACCGAGGCAACGGGCGACAACTATGCCGCTTATTACACCGAGGAAGAATATGCCGCACTCAGCAGCGACAATGCAGGCGCCGGCGTTGGTATCGGTGTCAGCGTTGTGCAAGAGCCGCTGGTGGTGGAGGGGCAGGAGTTTTTGACCTTTAACATTATCACCATTTTCAAAAATGCGCCTGCTGAAAACAGTAATCTGCGCGTAGGGGATAGCATTTACGCCATCGAAATTGACGGCGAGTACAAAAGCGTTGCCCAGCTTGGTGGCTACACACCGGCACTGAACGCCATTCGCGGCGAGATCGGCAGTACTGCAAAGCTGCTCGCGTTCCGTCCCGATAAAAACGGCGGTTATGAGATCATCGAAGCCGCAATCGTTCGCAACACCTACGTCAAAGAGTCTGTCACGTATCGCGTGTCCGAAACCGATGCAAGTGTTGGTATCGTTCACCTCTCGGAGTTTGATCTCCAAACCCCCGTACAGTTCAAGGAAGCCGTTAAGGTTCTGCAGGCAAAGGGCGTTGAGCACTTCATTTTTGACGTGCGTAACAATCCCGGCGGAGACCTGCAATCTATCAGAGCCGTACTCTCCTATCTGTTGGACGACGGTGATCTGATTTTGAGTGCCATCAATAACAAAGGCGGCTCCGAGGGCTCCGTTTATGCGGGTGCCGCCAATTACGGTGGCTCGTATGCATCCTGCAGCGTAAAAGCCGAAGAGGTTGGCATGTTTGCCGATCTTGACATGGTCGTTCTTTGCAACGGCAACACCGCAAGCGCCGCAGAGGTCTTTACGGCAAGCCTGCGCGACCACAAAAATGTAACCATCATTGGTGAGACCACCTTTGGTAAGGGCATTATGCAACGGTATTACAGTTTGTACGATATGACCGCAGGCGCGTTTGACGGTTACGTCAAAATGACCACCCATGCATACGTTACCGCATGCGGCGTCACCTATCACGATATCGGCATTGCTCCCACCGAAGGGTATGCCGTGGAGTTGTCCGAGGAGGCACTGGAGTATCACTTCTACCTCATCCCCGAACATTTGGACAATCAACTGCAAAAAGCCATCGAGGCTGTCACAAGTAAGTAATCTATCATCATTTTTATATGCTTTAAGGAGATTGAATTATTATGGCTAAGGTAAAACAAACACTTTATACACAACAAGGTTATCAGGAGCTCGTTGATGAACTCTACCGCCGCACACACGAAGAACGCGAAAAGATCAAGAATGACATTGCCACTGCGCGCGGATTCGGTGACCTTTCCGAGAACGCAGAGTACGATGCAGCAAGAAACGACCAGGCAAAGAACGAAGCACGCATCAAGGAACTCGAAGAACTGATCGAAAACGCAGTTATTCTTGACGAGTCCAACATTGATAGCAGCGTTATCAGCTTGGGTTCCACTGTTAAGGTACTCAACAAGACCCTAAATGCAGAGTTTACCTATGCTTTGGTTGGCTCTAACGAGGCAAATCCCGCAGAGGGCAAGATCTCTGACCAATCTCCCATCGGTGCAGCCCTGATCAACAAAAAGGCAGGGGATGAGATCACCGTTGAGGTTCCCAACGGCACCCTTGTTATGAAGGTGCTCGAGGTTTCCAGAAAGTAATTCTGACGAAGCGATGCGAGGTGTTGACAAAAAACGCAACACCTCGCACCTTTATCAAGGAGGTAAAAATGTCACAAAGAGAACCTGATAAAAGGGAAGAAAAGCTTGCGGGCGAGGGCATTGCCATCCGTCACCCTATCTTTGTGTGGCTTGAAAACGTGTGGTATCACTACAAATGGACGATCCTTTTGGTCGCTTTTGTTTTGCTTGTTACCGGCGTTTGCCTCGTGCAATGCACAACCACACCGCACAAGGACGTCTACATCACCTTTGGTGGCTCTTACACCATGACAAGTGAGGAAAAAACCGCAGTTGAGCGCGTGTTTGCAGAGGTTTCCAAACAGACCTTTGGCGAGGAGGCGCTTGCCGTTGGTGTTACTGACTACCCGTTTTATACTGAGGAGGAGCTGCGTGCGCTCTATACAGATCCCGAAACGGGAGATTTCAACGGCGCTGCTTACAACACGGCAAAGGGCATGAACGTCAATCGCCTCAAGGAGCTTTCCTCCTATATGATGACGGGAGAGTGCTCCATCTGGCTGGTCAATACTTCGGTTTATGAGGCACAGCATATGTCCGAAAAGCTTGCTGTTCCGCTTGCAGATACTTTTGAAACAACGCCTGCGGTCGCATACGATGAATATGCCATTCGCTTGGGGGATACCGCGATCTATCAGTATTACGAAGCCCTGCAGGTATTGCCTGCCGATACGCTTATTGTCCTAACTTACCCTTACTTTATGGGTGCATCTTCTAATGAAGAGACCTACGCACAGTTTAAGGCACTTTACAAAGCGATCGTTGAATTCCAAGCACCGTAAATAATAAAAAAGCTCCCTGCAACGAGGCAGGGAGTTTTTGATTATCTATTCAAAATCAACTTTGTCAGTTCAACGGGGTCAACAATGGTGTCGCCCTTGTAAACGCGCATATTGCCCGAAGCGATCTCGTCAATGAGGATGACCTCGCCGTTGTTGTAGCCGAACTCAAACTTGATGTCCCAAAGATCAAGACCAATGGTTTTGAGGTCGTCGGCAACGATTTTTGTGATCTTGAGAGTTTGTTCCTTCATGCTCTCAAACATCTTCATATCCATAATGCCAAGAGCTGCAAGACCTTCGGCAGTTACGAGCGGATCGCCTTTTTCATCGTTTTTAAAGGTGCACTCTACGTATCCACCGGTAAGGGGAGTGCCGTTTTGAATGTATTCGCCATATCTGCGAATAAAGCTGCCGGTTGCAACCAGGCGGCAAATAACCTCCAGACCGTGACCGAAAACGGTTGCGGGGAGAACCTCCATGGTGGCATTCTCAACGTCAGCACCAACGTAGTGGGTTTTTACGCCTGCCTTTTTGCAAAGCTCAAAGTAGTAAACAGAGGTTTGCAGATTTGCCTTGCCAATGCCGTCAATGGTCAGTCCAACGGTGTTTTCACCGGGATCGAACACGCCGTCCTTGCCGGTGCAATCGTCCTTAAATTTGAGCATAACGTTGCCGTTATCAAGTGCATAAACGTCCTTGGTTTTTCCGGTATAGATCTTTTTCATGGTGCGCTCCCTTCATTTTAGCCACCTTTAGCAAGGTTTGCATTTATGAGATAATTATATCACAGTCAAGTGCTGTTGTCAATGAATGAAATATACAAAAATGAAAAAATATTTCCCGATTTTTTTGTTTTTTTGGTTGACATTTTTGCCTTTTTGAGGTATAATAAAAGGGATATTGCAATGACAACGAGGGAAGGAGAGTAAGCACCTATGAACAACGGTGATCTGCTTCAAATCATAGAAGACGGTATGTCCTCCTTTTCCAAAGGACAGAGACTGATAGCGGCGTATATCCTGGAGCACTACGATAAAGCCGCGTACTATACCGCATCCAGACTCGGTACCATCGTCGGTGTTTCCGAGTCTACTGTTGTGCGCTTTGCCAACGAGCTTGGATATGAGGGATATCCCGAGCTGCAACGCGAGCTCAAAAAGCTGATCCGCAGCCGACTGACCTCTTTCCAACGCATGGAAGTGACCAACAACCTCATTGGTGAAAACGACGTACTTGAAAAAGTACTTTCTTCGGATATTGAAAAGATCAGACAGACCGCTGCCGAGATCGATCACGATTCCTTTGATGCTGCAGTGCAAAACATTGTAAACGCAAAGAATATCTACATCATCGGCGTGCGTTCCTCTTCCACGCTTGCAGGCTTCCTCAACCATAGCCTGCGTATGATCTTTGATAATGTCCGCTTTGTGCAAACCACCTCGGGCAGTGAAATGTTTGAGCAGATCATGCAGATCGGCAAGGGCGACGTTATGATCGCTATCAGCTTTCCGCGTTACTCCAGCCGCATCATCAATGCGGTGGAATATGC
>JAZNYU010000264.1:0-3783 GCA_045594605.1 Eubacteriales bacterium | reverse complement strand
CTACGATCCGACTTCTCCTTGTTTGTTTTGTGCAGGTAGTGTGCTATGAGAAACCATGCGCGCTTGCGCGCCGTGGTGGATTTGTGCTTTTCTTGGATTATTTTTTAGCAAAAAGGCTTTTGAACCAATCGATGATTCTTTTGAAGAAGGAACAGATCATATCGATCAGCGTTTTAGGCTTGTCGTTGTTCTCGGGCGTAGGACGGTCGGGGCATTCTTCGGTTGGATCTTTGTTGGTCGGGGCATCCTCTCCCTCGTTTTCGGTGGGAGGGATCGGTTCCTCGGGGTAGCCTTTGGCAGAGAGTCTTTCCTGTCTTACCTCAAGATAAGAAACAAGCGACGTGAGCGATGCGGTAACGTCCGCTTTTGAAGCAAGGGAAAGCTCGGGGAACGTACCGTTGCCAAGAGCGGTGATCGCCGCGATGGTCTCCGCGAGCTTTTCGGGGGTGGATTCTCCAATTTGTTGGATGCGCGCAAGCTCTTGCACAAGGGCGTTGACGGCAGCTTCACTCTCTCCGTTTTGGGTAAGCTTTTGGGCGAGAATATCAGAGGTCGCCGCAATCAGCCGCTCACTGCTCCAATGCGGGAGCGCGGTGTGGACGGGGTCGGTGGCAAGGTTTTGCGACAGGAACTCTGCATAACTGTGGGCAGGGTTAAAAAAGGTTTTTACCGACTCAAAGAGGACGTAGCCGTCGGCGCCTGCCTTCTCGCTTGCGCGGATGTGCGCTTCAAGCTCACCCGTGCTTTGGTCGTGATAGGTGGTGTAAAGCCCTGCATAGCAATAGACGTTCTCGAATTTGGGAAGCATTTCCTTGAGTGCCGAGGAGATCTGCGAGGCGGTGTAATAATACACCATTGGGGTGACAACGTCGATATATCCGCTCTCCACCCAGGTAATAAAATCCTGCTTTTTTTGATTGTAGGCGTTAGCAATATCGGGGTGGACGGCGATGGAGATGATTCGGTCGCGGTGGTTTTCGTTCACCGTTTCGGCAACCTGCCTTACAAATTCGGTAACCTTGCCTGCGCGGTAGTCGGTCCACTTTCCAACAAGAGAATTGGCTTTGATCTGCTGCTTGAAGGTCGCGGGCGTGGTGTTTTCATTCAGCGAAAGATCATAAAGCTCGGCAAACTCGGTCATTGCGGCGGTTGTGTAGCCCGTGTCGGTACCCGCGTAAAAATCGGAGACGGGGTAACGAATATAGTCAAGGTTCAAACCGCAGAGTGCAGGAACCTTTTTCAGCATTTCGTCGTAGAGCTTTACAAGATATGCACAGGCATCCGCGTTGGCGGGGTCAAGAAAGATGTATCCGCCAAGGCTTGCGCCCTCGGTTTTGTGGCGGATGCTCCCCTGCTCGTTTTTGAGAAGCCACTCGGGAAAGTATTTTACCAATGTGGCATCCTCGCTGATGCCGAGGTAAAAGCTTTCAACCCATGCGTGGACCTCGATGCCGCGCTTTTGTGCCTCGGTTGCAAACGCGGTGAGGTAGTCGGGATATTCGCCGTAGTCAAATTTGTCAAAACCTGTATAATACGGCACAAGATTGGTCTTGTAGACGGTCATGCCGTGGTAAAAGGTCTCCAAAAAGACCATGTTGATGCCCGCCGTTGCCATTTCATCAAGAACGCTGCAAAGTCCCTCGAGGGTGGTTTCTCTTCCGCTGGCGTTCGGGCGGTGCCACACGCCGCAGGCGGTGATGGCAGAATAGGCTGCAGCATCATTCTCGGCAGCGGCACAAGTGTTATAAGCGGTAACGTTCATTAGCATAATCATACATAAAGAAAGCGTGATGATCTTAAAGAAAATGTTTTTCATACAGACCACAGTTCCTCCTATTTTATTCTCTACGGTCATTATAGCATATATCCTTGGCTAAGTCAATCGTGGCAGGCATTTTTTCGATCTGTTTTATGCGCGGAGTTCTTTTTTATGTCACATCTTGCAAACCGCTCTGTTTTGTGCTATAATGGATGTACTACTTGAAAAGAGGTGCCACTATGCCAAGTTTTCAAATGAATCAGGATCTGACCTACGAGGCATCCCCAATCGTTAAGAAAAACGCGTTTCTTTCGATGCCCGCCGAGGATAAGCCGCTCCCCAAATACGAGGAGATCGCGCATCTGCTCCCCTCCCCCATCTGGCGCGGTCGCGACGACGTGCTTGCTTGCTATGACTTTGCGTGGCGCACGGCGTTTGCCAATTTGCGAGCGGCTAACGGAGAGTTCCATTTTGTTTCTAACTTTATTGACACCGCGTTTAACGGATACCTCTTTATGTGGGATTCCTCTTTTATCGTAATGTTTGGCAAATACGGTGCGCGTGCATTCAATTTTCAAAGGACGCTGGATAACTTTTACTCGCACCAGCACAAGGATGGCTTTATTTGCCGCGAGCTTTGCGAATATCGCGCAAGCGAGCATTTTTCGCGCCACGATCCCTCCTCTACGGGCCCCAACATTCTTGGTTGGTCGGAGTGGGAATACTACTCGCAAACGGGTGACGTGGAGCGTCTTGAAAAGATCTTCGATCCCCTTCTTGCATACCATCTGTGGCTAAAGGAATTCCGCACCTGGCGCGACGGCACCTATTGGTCGACGGGTTGGGGATGTGGAATGGACAATATGCCCCGCTTTGAGTCGAGCTACAACGTCGCCTTTTCACACGGTCACATGGTGTGGGTGGATGCTTGTATTCAGCAGGTGCTCTCGGCAAAGATCCTCATTCAAATCGCCGACGTCATCGGACGTGCCGATGACGAACAGATAGCCATTCTTAAAGAGGAGGTCGCACACCTGACCTCCGTCATCAACGACAAGCTCTGGCATGACGAGGACGCTTTCTATTACGATCTTTGGAAGAACGGAGAGCTCAACAAGGTCAAGTCGATCGGGGCGTATTGGGCACTGCTCGCAGACATCATTCCCCCCGAGCGTCTTGCGCGTTTTGTGGCGCATCTTGACAACGAAAACGAGTTCAAACGCCCCTGCCGCGTTCCCTCGCTCTCGGCTGACACCCCCGATTACAGTCCGCTGGGCAGATATTGGAAGGGCAGCGTTTGGGCGCCCACCAACTATATGGTGCTCAAGGGGCTTGAGAAGAACGGCTACCATGCTCTTGCCTACGATATTGCAAGAAACTGCTTGGAAAACGTGGTAACGGTGTTCCAAAACGACGGAACGATTTATGAAAACTATATGCCCGAACAGGCTTCAAAGGGTGCTCCCGCAAAGCCTGATTTTGTGGGATGGTCGGGGCTCTTCCCCATCAACATTCTGTTTGAATACGTATTCGGTATTCACCCGAACGCCAGAGAGAAAAAAATCGTTTGGGATGTTCGTCTCTTCGAAGAGCACGGCATCAAGAATTATCCATTGGGTAACCTTTCCGTCGATCTCGTTTGTGGGGAAAGAAGGAGCGAGGACGAAGAGCCCACCGTTACCGCTCTGTGCGAAAAGCCGATCGAAATTGAGATCCACTACGGCGACAAGGTCAAAACGATTCGCGCGACGAGAGAGTAATGAGGTAACAAAGCACGAAAAAAGCGATCTGCATTATCAGCAATATTATTTTGTCCTATTTTTATCTTTCCACCTCTTGGATGGTATCTGCCGCCGCATTGTTCTATTTGGTGGCGATCGGTCGGAATTGGTCATCGCCTATGCAATTGCTTTGGGTAATCGCGACCACGGTGATCGTCTTCACCCCCATTTATTGCATTTTGGGCATCGTCCTCTCAGTAAAGCGATGGAGAAAAGAACGTTACCTCTCCGCCTTTCTCTGGC
>JAZNYU010000263.1:0-3988 GCA_045594605.1 Eubacteriales bacterium | reverse complement strand
CCAAGCGGGATTTCCCATATCTTTTTATTGCAATTCTATTTACAAATCCGCTTTTTTATGGTACAATAAGAGGAGAAAAAGAGAAGGGAGTGAGAACGTGGAAAAAGGTCTGACAAAAGATGAGATATTTATGCGCCAAGCCCTTGCCCAAGCTGCCCGTGCGGCAGAGTTGGGCGAGATCCCCGTGGGTGCAGTCCTTGTTCGGGATGGTGAGATCCTTTCTGCTATGCACAATCTGTGCGAAGAGCTCCACGATGCCACCGCCCACGCCGAAAGACTTGCAATCTCCGAGGCGGGAAAGCGAACGGGCAGCTGGCGGCTTTCCGATTGCACTCTCTACGTCACACTCGAGCCATGCCCCATGTGTACGGGCGCGGCAATCAACGCACGCATCGGTCGCATCGTTTACGCGGCAAAGGATCCGCGCGCGGGAGCCTGCGAAAGCCTTGTCAAATTGCCCGCATACCCGCTGGAGTCCGCACCCGTTTGCGAGAGCGGAATTTTTGAAGAGGAAGCCCTCTTGATGCTCCGCACCTTCTTTTTGAAAAAAAGAAGCGCAAAAAAAACATAAAGTTTTGACTTTGCTCTTTACAAGCCGTCAAAAATCGGCTATAATATTGATACTGTTATGGAAAATCCCCCCGAAAGGTTGGTTTTGTTATGTCTGAGATGAAAATTCCGGAAGGTTACCGCTCGTTTTTAAACTTCCGTCAAACCGAGCTTGCCATCAAAAAGGTCAAGGACTTTTTTGAACGCGATCTTTCGGTGCAACTCAATATTTTGCGCGTGTCCGCGCCCCTGTTCGTCTCTCCCGAGAGCGGTCTGAACGATAACCTCAACGGCACCGAGCGCACCGTGCGCTTTGATCTGCCGGGCGGACAAGACCTCGAGATCGTGCAATCTCTGGCAAAATGGAAGAGACACGCACTCAATATGTATGATTTTGGTCCCGGTGAAGGACTTTACACCGATATGAACGCCATTCGTCGCGACGAGACCACCGACAATATCCACTCCATTTACGTGGACCAATGGGACTGGGAAAAGATCATTACCAAGGAGCAGAGAAACGAGACTACGCTGCGCGAGGCAGTCGAGGCGATCTACCGTGCCCTGCATCACACCGAAAACTACATTGTTAACGAGTATGAGTTCATTGGCAAGCTATTGCCCGAGAACATTACCTTTATCACCGCACAGGAGCTTGAGGACCGCTATCCCGACAAAACGCCCAAGGAGCGCGAATATCTTGCGGCAAAGGAATACGGCGCTATCTTCCTCTCGCAGATCGGCGGCAAGCTGAAGAGCGGAAAGCCGCACGACGGCAGAGCCCCCGACTATGACGACTGGACGCTCAACGGTGACATTATCATTTACTATCCCATCCTCGATATCGCACTCGAGCTTTCCTCTATGGGCGTGCGCGTGGATGAAGAAGCGCTCATTCGCCAACTGAACGAGCGCGGATGCCCCGAGAGAGCGGAGCTGGAATTCCACAAGGCGCTCCTGAACGGGGAACTGCCGTACACCATTGGCGGTGGTATCGGACAATCCAGACTTTGCATGTTCTTTTTACGCAAGGCACACATCGGCGAGGTACAGTCCTCGTACTGGACACCCGAGGAAGTAGAGCATTGCCGCCAAAAGGGCGTTTACTTGCTGTAACGTAAAATTTCAATTTTGCATCTTGAAATTTAAGCAAACTATAATAGGCTCTCTTTACACAAGGGAGGCTAAAAGCCCACGCTCATTTTTTGAACGCATTTTACATTCTTTGAAAGGAGACCACATTATGCAACCCACCAAACGATTCACAGCCCTCGTTTTGGCAATGCTTTTGGTAGTGTCTCTTTTCTTGTTGCCGTCCTGCAAACAGCCCGAGCCACCCGAGCTCAAAACCAAAAGCCTCACCTGGCCCGTTTCGGTTCCGCTCCCGAGCGCTGAGAAGTTCGTTGAGACGATCCCCGAGGGATATACCATCTCCCTTGCCGAAAAATATAGCGTTTCCTCCTTGGGGACCTATTCCATTCCCCTGACGTTGACCGACGAAAAGGGCAGAGAGTTTACCTATTCCGCCTCTCTCACCGTCGTCAATGATACTACACCGCCCACCATCAGCGGCACGCGCGACCTTGTTGCCTACATCGGCAGAGGTGTCTCCTATTTGTCGGGCGTGAGCACCGCAGATGATTGCGACGCGGGCGTTACCCTTGACGTTGACACAAGTGCCGTCAACCTCAAACAAACGGGAATGTATGACGTCATCTACCGCGCAACCGATGCGGCAGGCAACGTCAACGAGGTCACGTGCAAGATCTCGGTCTATGAAGAAGAGATCACCGAGGCAATGCTGTATGACCTCATCGATCCCATCCTCGACGAGCTTTTTTGGGACGGCATCACCACCGTTCAAAAATTGCGCGCCATCTATGACTATGTTTACGATAACACCGCCTACGTTTCCACGTCCGACAAGAGCGGTTGGGTGCGTGCCGCCTATAACGGACTTTTGAACCGCAACGGCGATTGCTTTACCTATTTTGCACTCTCCAAAGCGATGATGGAGCGCGCAGGCATTCAAAATATGGATATTCAACGCTCACCCGAAATTGCTGCTATGGTCAACGAACGCCATTATTGGAGTCTTGTCAACATCGGCACCGAAGCCAACCCCCAGTGGTATCACTTTGATGCTTGCCACATGAGCGGCACCCCCAAGCCGTGGGGCTTTTTGATGACCGATGAGCAGCTTTTGCAATTCAGCGATAAGAGAGAGAACGCCGATGGCGTATCAGGCTATTTTTACGTCTATGACAGCACGGCGTATCCGTCCACGTCCACCCAGATCTTCACCCCGTATCACCCTTGAGAGAGGAGGACAGTATGCAAACCAATATTCTGGAATACTTGGAGGCAACCGCCCCCCGTCTGCCCGATAAGATCGCTTATTCCGACGGGACCGACAACCTCACGTTTTCCGAGCTTTCCCATCACGCACGCGCGTTGGGAAGTGCCTTGGCAGAGAAGGGATACTACCGCCGCCCCATTGCGGTGCTGATGAAAAAGCATCCAAGCACAGTTGCCGCTTTTTACGGTTGCGTGTATGCAGGATGCTTTTACGTGCCGCTGGATATCGAAATGCCCACCTCGCGCATCGAGCTCATTTTAGAGAACGCAAAGCCTGCGGCGATCATCACCGACAAAAAGGGAAGTTCGATTGCCGAAAAATTGAATTTTGACGGCGAAATTCTCTCTGCCGAAACCTTGTTTGAGAGCGAAATCAACAATGCCGTGCTCGATTTTATCCGCACAAAGCAGATCGACACCGATCCTATTTACATCGTATTTACTTCAGGTTCTACGGGAATTCCCAAAGGCGTGGTCGCTTGCCACCGCTCGGTCATCGATTACATCGAAAATCTTTCCGAGGAGCTCGGCTTTTCGGAGGAAAGCATCTTTGCCAACCAAACGCCCCTCTTTTTTGATGCCCCCCTCAAGGAGCTGATGCCGGTCATCAAATTCGGTGCTACGGCATACCTTGTTCCCAAAAAGTATTTTGCATTTCCTATGTCGCTCTGCGACTTTCTCAACAAGCACAAGATCAACACCGTCTGCTGGGTCGTCTCGGCGCTGACCATGATCTCGGGTATGGGACTTCTCGAAAAGAATCCACCCAAATATCTTTCCACCATCGCGTTTGGCAGCGAGGTCTTTCCGCCCAGCCAGTACGCCATGTGGCGCAAAGCGTTCCCGAGCGCCAAATTCTTCAATCTCTACGGTCCCACTGAAGCCACGGGAATGTCCTGCGTTTGGCACGCCACGCGCGAGCTTGAGGAGGGAGAAGCCGTACCCATCGGTCACCCGTTCCGCAACACCGATCTGTTGCTCATTCGTGAGGATGGCACCGAGGCAGGCGAGGGAGAGATGGGAGAGATCTATCTGCGCGGTACTTGTGTAACCATGGCTTACTATAACGATGCCGCGCGCA
>JAZNYU010000262.1:0-12924 GCA_045594605.1 Eubacteriales bacterium | reverse complement strand
ATGTCGTTGTCGCGGCGGTAAACGTTTGCACGGGGGTTATCCCAAGAACGGAATACAGCCTTAACTGCACCGATCAGCTGAACCTTAGGATCGCTCGGGAAGTCTTCACCAAGCTTGGACTTGTATTCAGCCTTGAACTGGTTAGCCAGCTCCTTGAGGTCTTCAGCGGTCAGCTCAACGTCGAGCTTAACGCCCTTTTCTTCCTTCATCTTGTCGATGAGCTCCTCGAAGTACTTCTTACCAACTTCCATAACGACGTCAGAGTACATCTGGATAAATCTGCGGTAGCAGTCGTAAGCCCAACGAGCATTGCCGGACTTCTTTGCCATAACTTCAACAACCTCTTCGTTAAGACCGAGGTTGAGGATGGTGTCCATCATACCGGGCATGGATGCACGTGCGCCGGAGCGAACGGATACGAGCAGAGGGTTCTCGTGATCGCCGAACTTCTTGCCGGTGATCGCTTCCATCTTCTCAATGTAGGTCATGATCTCAGCCATGATGTCATCATTGATCTGACGGCCGTCCTCGTAGTACTGTGTGCAAGCCTCGGTAGAGATGGTGAAGCCCTGAGGTACAGGAAGACCGATGTTGGTCATTTCTGCAAGGTTAGCACCCTTACCGCCAAGGATCTCACGCATGTTTGCGTTGCCTTCGGAAAACAGATAGCAATATTTCTTTGCCATTTTTCAAATTCCTCCAATTTTTATATTAAAATTATTTTTTGACACAATGAAGGAGAGCTCCGAACTGTGCGCCCGTGCCCTCTTATTGCAAATTTGACACTCTATTATATCATATCTTTGCCAATTTTTCCATAGTTTTTTGAAGTTTTTTGACTATTAATAGTAGGATTTTTGTAAACATTTTGTGAACATGGGCGCTTTTGGAGAAAATTTGTTTGACAGTGGGCATTTTGTATTGTATAATGTTTGCGATAGAAAAAAATTGCGGCGGACTCCTTTGGAGTCGGGCGCCCTTTTGCGTTTTCTCCGGTAAAACGCAGGAATGTGAGGTTTGTATGGCGGATATTTTTGATCTGTTTAAAAAGATTGCAAAAAAAGAGGAGACTCCCCTCTCCCCCATCTCCTGGATCGTGGTGGGACTTGGGAACCCCGGAAAGAAATACTTTAACACCCGTCACAACGCGGGCTTTTTGTGCTTGGATTATATTGCAGAGAAAGAAAACATTCGCATCGATCGCTCAAAGTTCCATTCCCTTTGCGGTGAGGGACAAATTGCGGGACAGCGCGTGCTGCTGCTCAAGCCGCAAACGCTGATGAATGCTTCGGGCACTGCAGTGCGTGAGGCTGCGGATTTTTACAAGATCGATCCCTCTCACATCATCGTCATTTCGGATGACATCGCACAAAAGCCGGGCAAAATTCGCATTCGTCAAAAAGGCAGCTCGGGCGGTCAAAAGGGACTTGGCGATATCATCTATCAGCTTTCCAGCGAAGACTTCCCTCGCATTCGCATCGGTGTTGGTCAAAAGCCGCACCCCGACTACGATCTTGCCGCGTGGGTACTCTCGGAATTTACTCCCGACGAGCAAAAGGCTCTGTTTGATTGCTTTGGATGCGCCCACGAAGGGCTGTTGAAGCTGCTCGAGGGCGATATTGCCACCGCACAACAAATTTGCAACTCTTATTCTCCCGAGGAGAAGAAAGCATAACGTATGAGCATTTTAACAAGTTGTATTCGCGAGGATCCCGAATACCGCCAGCTTTTGCGCACCGTAAACGAGAATTTTCGCATCAACCCTCTGCCGATACTGGCCAGCGGAATGTGCGACGGTGCATCGGATGCGTTTCTCGTCTCACTGATCGAGGACACAAAAAAGCAGCGAGGCGACGCCCCTGCTCTTGTGGTCTGCCCCGAGGAAAAGGAATGCGTAAAGCTTTGCGGCGTTCTGGAGCGTTGCGGGCTCTCGTCGGCGTTTTACATGTCGCGCGACCTCACCTTTTATAACATTACCGCCTCCCATGAGTATGAGCATGAGAGGCTTCGCGTGTTGTCGGGCATTCTTGACGGCAACTTTGATGCCGTCATCACCACCCCGGATGCCATGCTGGGCTACACCATTCCCCCTCAATGCTTAAAAGGAAACATGCTCTGCATTGACACTGCCGAGCAGATCGAGCCAAAGGCTTTGGCAAGCCGTCTCGTGGCTGCGGGTTATGCGCGCGCTGACCTTGTGGATAGCCCCGGTCAGTTTGCCCTGCGTGGCGGCATTGTGGACATCTATCCCCCCAACGGTCGCTTTACCGATGCCGACGGCGGCACAAAGAACGGTGCCAATGCCATTCGTATTGAGCTCTTTGGTGACGAGATCGACAGAATGGTCATTTTTGACCCCGAAACGCAACGCGCTGTGGAAGAAATTTCGAATGTGACCTTCCCGCCTGCGCGCGAACTTTTGGCATCGTCCGATGCCTTGCAAGCGCTCAAAAAAGCGCTCACGTCCCAGCTGAAAGCCAACAAGAGTGAGCAAGCAACCACCGAAATCCTCAAAGAAATTCGTGCGGTTGAGGATGCCATTGCAAATGGCAGTGACGTGCACTTTTTGGATAAATACGTCACCCTGATCTATCCCGAAAAAGCATCCCTGACCGATTATTTTACAGCCACGTCCCTCATTTGCGTCAAAAACACCAACGCGACATACGATCGCATCAAGGCATCGGAGTGGCATCTTGCGCAAAGCATCACCGACCTTTTGGAGAGCGGCACGATCGCGCCCAAATACACCGATTACGCAAAGCCTGCGGTGATGTTTGACCGTTTTTGCGATGCCAACGTATCGGTCCACGTCGACTCGATCGCGCATTCCTTTGGTGAGCGGCGCTTGGGTGGGCTCTTCGGCTTCCGCACAAGACATACAGTGTCGTATGCGGATAATCTTCCCCTCTTTTTGGAAGATCTGCACGGGTACGTGCAAAGCGGCTACCGTTGCTTGATTTTAGCCGAAAATGCGACCGAGGCAGACACACTTTCCGACACTCTGCGTGAGGCGGCTTTTGTGGTGGTCGACGAGCCCGAAAACGCCGCCGACATGGCGCGCGGAACGGTTGCCATCCTCTACAAAAACGCGCTTTCGGGATTTGAGCTCCCTGTGCCTCTGTTTGCCGTTCTTTCGGCTCGCCCCGATGCGCGCGGCGGTTCTCTTTCGCTCTCTGCCATGGCAGGGGCACGCAAAAAGAGAAAGAAAGGCACCAAGAGTATTCTTTCCTATGCCGAGCTGGAAACAGGCGATTTTGTAGTGCATGAGTCCTACGGTATCGGTCGCTACACGGGCATTGAATCCTTGACCTGTGAAGGGATTACGCGCGATTATATCGGTATCCAATATGCGGGATCGGACAAATTGTTCGTGCCCGTTGAAAAGCTCGATAAAGTATCTAAATATATCGGCGCGCACGCCGATGACGGGCTTGTCAAGCTCTCCAAAATGGGGGGCGAGACCTGGAAAAAGGCAAAGGCACGTGCATCGTCTGCGGCAAAGGACATTGCAAAGGACCTCATTCGCTTGTATGCCGAGCGCATGCGCCGCCCGGGGCACGCCTTCCCTGCCGACGACAACTATCAAAAGGCATTTGAAGATGCCTTTACCTTTGAGGAGACCGACAGCCAGCTGACGGCAGCCGATGAGATCAAGGGCGACATGATGAAAGCAGTTCCCATGGACCGTTTGCTTTGCGGTGACGTAGGCTACGGCAAGACCGAGGTCGCTCTGCGCGCTGCTTACAAGGCGGTGCTTGGCGGCAAGCAGGTGGCACTCCTTGTGCCCACCACTCTGCTCGCTCTGCAGCATTATCAAACCATTGTCAGCCGTATGCGCGCTTTTGCCGTAAACGTGGAGATGATATCGCGTTTTCGTACCCCCAAGCAGCAAGCAAAGGCACTCGCGCGACTCTCTCGCGGTGACGTCGATATCATCGTTGGCACGCACCGTCTCTTATCTAAAGACGTCAAATTCCACGACCTTGGACTTGTGATCATTGACGAGGAGCAACGCTTTGGCGTTGTGCAAAAGGAAAAGCTCAAGCAGCTCTCCTCGGGTGTGGACTGTCTCTCTCTTTCGGCAACGCCAATCCCCCGCACGCTCAACATGGCAATGGGCGGCATTCGCGACATCTCCATTCTCGATGATGCCCCGAGCGACCGCTTGCCTGTTCAAACCTACGTTTTGGAGAAAGACGATCTTATTATTGAAGAAGCTATCCGGCGCGAACTCCGCCGCGGCGGTCAGGTATTCTATCTCTTTAACAATGTGGAAAACATCAACGTGGCGGCGGCAAAGCTCTGTTCTGCCATTCCCGAGGCGCGCATTACGGTGGCGCACGGGCAGATGGAAAAGGAAGAGCTGGAGCGCATTTGGGAGCAAATGCTTGCAGGCGAGATCGATATTCTCGTTTGTACCACCATTATCGAGACGGGTGTTGATATTCCCAACGCGAACACGTTAATTGTAGAAAACGCACACCGTCTGGGGCTTTCGCAGCTCCATCAGATACGCGGCCGCATTGGTCGCTCGGCACGCCGCGCCTATGCGTATTTCACCTACCCCGCTTACAAATCCATTCCCGAGGTCGCGCAAAAGCGACTGGAAGCCATTCGCGAATACGCCGAGTTTGGCGCGGGCTTTAAGATCGCTTTGCGTGATATGGAAATTCGCGGTGCCGGCAACCTGTTGGGATCGGAGCAGCACGGACACCTGGATGCCGTTGGTTACGATCTTTATATCAAGCTGCTAAACCGCGCGGTGCTCGAAGAAAAAGGTGAGGCGCCCGCTGAAGAGGTGGACTGCACCGTATCGTTGCAGTTTGACGCTTACCTGCCCGAGCGCTACGTCCCCTTCCCTGCGCAACGCATTTCGCTTTATAAGAGAATTGCACTCATCGCGAGCGAAGAGGATCTTTCGGATATGACCGACGAGCTTATCGACCGCTTTGGTGAGCCACCCGCTCCCGTGCAAAATCTGTTGCGCATCGCGCTCATTCACACCCTCGCCTCGCGCTGCGGTATAACCTCCGTCCGCCAGGATACGGCAGGCATTCACATCACGCCGCAAAAGCTGGATTTTGATGCATGGTCGGAGCTTTCCGAGCTTTTGCCCGGGCGCTTGCGCGTGATTTTGACCGGTGAAGCGCACATCCTTTTGCGCCTGCAAAAAGAGGATGCACCGCTCTCCTTTATTTACAAATTGTTTGAAAAATATATGGAAATCGGTCATACAAACGCATAACGTCTATCACATTTATCCTGTATAATGATACAAGAAGTTCTTTAACAGAAAGGATCTATCCTATATGAAAAAGATGTTTGTTCGCATTGCGGCGATGCTTGTTGTCGTCCTGATGCTGGCTCTTCCCCTCGCCTCCTGCGCGGGCGGCAAAGCGCTTTTGACGCTGAAGGCTGACGGCAAGACCTACTCCATCTCGGTCAACCTTTACGAGTTGATGCTCTCGGCAACCAAGGGAAATTTGGACGCCTACAATTATACGCTGCAGGGTCTGCGTCCCTCGCAGGATGCCTTTTGGGAGATTATGGATACCTATGACGGCTCGACCTTTGAGACCGCCAACAATTTTTACCGCAAAAAGGTGCTTGACGATTGCAAAAGCTATCTGCTCTCCCTGTATCTGTTCGACAAGTTCGATCTGGAGCTGAGCGAGAGTGCCAAAGGCGAGATTGAGGATCTAATGAGTGAGCTGGTCAAAACAGACGGTGACGGCTCCAAGACCAAGCTCAACTCGGTGCTTGCCGAGTTTGGCGTGAACTACAAAATGCTCAAGGAGTATTACACCATTAAGGCAAAGTTCAAGGCTGTGCAGGATCACATCTACTCCACCACAGGTCCCAACATCAAAAATCAGTACGTAAACGAGCATTACGTACATTTTTATCAGTTGTTCCTTGCCAATTACACCTACGTTTACGAGACCGATAAGAACGGCGATACCATTTATTACAATCCATCCACCAGCAAGATCCTTTACAAGGAAACCGAATACACCCAAACAGATGCCTCGGGAAAGGTTGAGACCGACTCCAAAGGACAGATCGTTTATTACACCGACGTAACGCGCGATCACATCTCTTACGATACCAAAAACGGGCAGCCTTCCTATAAGATCGATGCCGACGGCGAATCCTACGTGACCAAGCCCATGACCGAGGATGAGCTCGACAAGCTGGTAGAACGCGCCAACGATCTGCACCAAAACCTGCAGGGCGTGGCAAAGGATACCTTTGTTGCCCGTGCCAACGCCGAGAGCGACGATACCCAAGCCGCTATTTATACCGACGGCTACTATCTGCAAAAAGGCATGGATTATTCGGCATCCGGTCAGGATTTCCTCTATCTTGACACCATTGTGGAAAAGCTTTCTGACCCTGCGGTAAAGGTTGGCGACGTGATTATGATCTCTTCCCCCTCCGGTTACCATATTCTGATGAAGTGCTCCCCCACCGAGAACGCCTATGAGCTGGAAGCAAACGACGTTTGGTTCTCGGGCTTTGCTACCCTTTTGACGGGGGATCTGTTCGCAGACCGCGTTGAGCCCTATCGCTCACAGATCGAGCTGAACCAAAAGATTTATGCCAAGGCGCCGAGCATGAAAGAGGTTGGTGTAAATTATTTCTACTATTGATTAATAATAGCAAGTCCGCCTGAAATATTTTTTAAAAAAACGCATTTTTGTATTGACAAAAGTGCGTTTTTTTGATATAATATGGATGTATCCAAAAAATACACATTTTGAAAGGAGACTTTATTATGAAAAAAACATTCCTCAAGGTTCTTACCATCTCTCTTGTAGCCGTTATGCTCGTTTGCACCTTGGCTTCTTGTGCAAAAACAGTTCCTGCCGGTTCTTATGATGCACAAATTGAGATTTTTGGTCAAAAATGGACCGTAACCTACACCTTTAAGGGCAACAAGGTTGAAGCTGTAAACAAGGCAACTGTCCTTGGCAACGTCAAGACTGAAACCGTTGAAGGCAAATACAAGATCACCGAAAACAGCGATGGCTCTATGGAAATCACCTTTGAGTTTGAAAAAGAAACCGATCTCTTTAAGAACGAGACCGTTACCTTTGAAGAGGGTGAAGGCTACATCAAGCTCGGTCTTGTAACTTACAACAAGGTTGAAAAATAATTCGGGGTATTCCCTATTATAAAAAGCCGAACAAAAGAGAGCACGCAGAAATTTCTGCGTGCTCTCTTTTTATTTGATTGATTTTTGAAAACCGATCAGTTCTCACCCCAAGTGCTGATGGGGGTAACGTCATAGAGCTTCTGTGCAAAGTCCTCGCCCTCGCCAATTACCTTTGCGGCAACGGAGAGACGGAGACGGTCCTTGACCTCTGCCTTGATATAAAGACGTGTCAGGTCGCTGTTCTCTACCTTTTCGGCTGCAAACTTTGCTTTGCCAAAGCCGCCGATCTGGCATTTGAGAACCTTTTCGCCAACGGTGAGCTTGGCAACCTTGGCACCGTTCAGGATCTCAACCTCTGCAGGAGTGTAAACCGTCCAGAGGATCTCACCGGGTGCCTTGAGAACGAGTTCATCCTGAATGACGACCGTTGTGCGGTTATCGGTCAGCATAACGCCGCGCTTGCCGCGCAGGATGTCTTTGTTGGTATCTGTCATATCAACCACTGCATAGATGCGGTCGGCGCGTCCCTTCATCTCAACGATCTTTGCGTTGGCATGAGGTGCTTGGTCGGGTGCGGGCTCGGCTGCGGGATTGACAACGATGGTGTTTTGTCCTGCGGCGCGACGGCGCATCATAACGGGGAGTGTTTCAATGCCGCCGGTTTCTGCAAAGAAGCGTACGCCTGCCATATCCAAAATCACGCTGCCTGCATCCAGGTCACCGTTGACCTCGTCGTTGGCACCGCCGTGCAGACCAACAAAGGTATCTTCCTTCTCCCAACCGGAGCGCATGATAGCAAGTCCTGCCTTGCGGTAAACGGTATCCTGCGGCAGTGCGATCTCGAAGGAGTCGTCAAGGGGTGTGTAGAACAGAATATCAAAGGGACTGACGCGCTTTGCACCGCTTGCGAGCTGCTGGTGGCGCAGGGTTGTGTAGGTTGCATCACCGTATTGCTCACCAAGCCAGAACATCATAGAGGTATCGGTGGGTTGTGCGGCACTGTTATGGAAGTTCCACATGCCGTTTGCGGTCTCGGTAGCAATTGCAAAGTATCCCGTTGCAGAGAAGCCGGGAGCGGATGCAAATCCGTAATCGCTGTCGCAAGCCTTTTGCAGCATTGCGATAACGAGTGCGAGAGAACGGGAGCTCTTTTCCCATGCGGAAACGCCTTCACTGTATCCGCCGTCGGGCGCATAGGCTGCAAAGCAAGCCTCAACGTTGCGCAGGACGCGATTGATGAGCTTGAGCGCGGTTTCGGGATAGATGTCAGCCAGAGCCAGCGCGGTTGCAAGCATACCTGCGTTAACAACTGCTGCTGCGGTTCCACCTGCGATCCACATATGTCTCTTACCGTCGTAGCATTCCAGACCGACTCTCATTGCATTGCGCAGGAGTGCGCGCTCAACGATCGCCTTTCTGCCCTCGCTCCAAACGTGGTGGCACCAGTCATAGCAGATAGCAACTGCCAGAGCAACCGTGCCCACAGAGGACATCAGCTGCGAGTTCCAATCCTTGAAATTGCCAAGTGCTTCGCACTCAAGTGCGGCACGCTCGCAGTATTTCTTATCGCCAGTTACGCGGTAAAGGGTGGAGAAAGCGATGATCTTTTCGGCAGAGAGTGCCAGATCCTCTGCCAGGACTTGTGCGGTGCGCGGCTTTGCGGTAACGATGGGCTCGGATTTGAAAGCCTCGGAGGTTGTTCCGTATTCTGCCTTGAGAGACTTGAGGTAGCCGGCAAGGGTGGTATCTTCCTTTGCACGGCGACGGAGCTGCATCAACTCGTCATAGGAGAGCAGGAGTCTGCCGCGGGATGCGCTGAAGCGACGGCGCAGGTCGGAAAGAACGCGGTCTGCCTCGGGGCGGTGGAAGGTAGTAGCGGCAACAAGCTGCCAGAGAATGGCGCTGTCACGACCGCTTTGGAAAATGTTTTTGCGGTTGGAAAGAATGACAAGTCCCATACCGTCAACAAAGATCTGTCTCCAACGGAAGAACTCACGAACGTAGTCTGCCGGGAAGAACAGGATGCCGCCTCTCTCCTTCGGGAAGAAGCCGAGGGGGCTCTCAACGCCATCTACGGTTACGCGGTTGGAGTTTGCGGAGAATGCGTACTTTTTGCGGCGATAGGTAAAGGTGAGGGTGAGTGCGCGGTTATCGACTACGCAAGAGAATGCAATGCCTGCGGCAACGGGTGCCATGGGCAGCCAGATAACGCCGTTTTCCTCAAAGGGCTTGGCTTCGGAATCATCGATGGAGTTGGGGATACGCTTGCGGTCGATGATGGAGAAGTTACCCGTTTTAGAGAATACTGCCGCGCCCTTGAGCTCGGGAATTCTTGCATAAACGGGAGCGATCTCACTCTCGTAAACGTAAAAGCTATCAAAATAAAGAACGGGAGAACGTCCCTCGGTGGGCACGTTCAGAGCCTCGAGGATGATGCTACCGATATCGTTCCAACCGGTGCACTTACCTGTACTATGCAAAAAAGGAATTTCAAGGCGATAATCGTTCCAACCCTCCTTTGCGATGCAAATCGTGGTTTCATAACCGCCCGTGCTCTCGCCCGTGTGGCTATTGCTGAAGATCAAGCGGAAGGATGCGCCCATAGCACCTGCGGCACAAACCGAAAAGGTGAGATAACGCACGCCCGAAAGATCGGAGCCGCCCATAGGGATAGAAACACGGTCAAGCTCACGAAGGCGCCAAGCCGCACTCATGTGTGCATTCTTTTTGTGTGCAAGATCGGGCTTCATACCCGTGCTCTCGATCAGATCGTATTGGTTCATGTCTACCAGGATCTGTGCGGGGCTTTCTTGCCAGGATTCGATCATACTTCTCAAATTCTTTTTCATCTGTCGTTCCTCTTTTATATGTATTTTTCTCTTATTTCACAGTTTTTGCAAAGCGCAGGAAGGCTTCTCTTCCCTCTTTGGTGCATTTGTAAACACCTGCATCCTCAAGCACCGCCTCAAAGGTGCGGCCGATCTCCTTTTGCAGGATCTCGCCTGCGTTGTCGTAGGAGAACTGATAGTTGGATGCAAAGGTGCTCACCCATGCGGCGTGCTTTGCGGTCCTCTCATCAAGTGTGAGATCCTTGCCCTGTGCCAAATAGTCAGCCAGAACGTCCATCTCCTCGCACAGGCGTGCGGGCAGGACGGCAAGTCCCATGACCTCAATGAGTCCAATGTTTTCTTTTTTGATGTTATGCTTGTCCGCGTGGGGGTGGAAGACGCCCAGCGGATGCTCATCAGTCGTCAGATTGTTGCGCAAAACGAGGTCGATCTCAAATTCCTCGCCGCGTCTGCGCGAGATGGGGGTGATGGTGTTATGCGGCTCCCCCTCAGTCGCGGCAAAAATGCCTGCCTCTGGATGGCTGTATGCGCGCCAAGCGCGAAGGATACGGTCGGAAAGCTCGATCAGGCTTTCGCGCTTTTGTGAGCGCAAGCGGATGACCGACATCGGCCAGTGCACAATGCCTGCCGAAACGTCCTCAAACCCTTCAAAGTGCAGTTCCCTTTCGATGGGTGCCCTCTCCATAGCAAAGGTGTAACGTCCGCCCTGCATATGATCGTGCGAAAGAATCGAGCCACCCACGATGGGAAGGTCGGCGTTCGCGCCCAGCATATAGTGCGGGAATCGCTCTACAAAGTCCAATTGCTTAACAAAGGTGGAGCGGTTGATGCACATGGGGGTGTGCTCGGCAGAAAGCGCGATGCAATGCTCGTTATAATAAACGTAGGGAGAATACTGTAAGAACCACGCCTCCCCCGCAAGCGTCATGGGGATGAGTCGCAGATTTTCTCTTGCCGCTTGTGTCAAGCTCCCTGCAAAGCCCTCGTTCTCGCGGCAAAGGGCGCATTTGGGATATCCGCTTGCCACAGTCATTTTTGCGGCGGCAATAGCACGGGGGTCTTTTTCGGGCTTGGAGAGGTTGATGGTAATATCAAGATCACCGTATTTTCCGTTATAAATCCATTTGACATCCTTTTTTACGCGGTAGGTGCGAATATAATCGGATGCGCGGGAGATATGATAATAGTAGTCGGTTGCCTTTTGAGGAGACTCCTCATACAGGGTGCGGAACTTGCTCTGCACCTCGCCGGGACGCGGTGTCAGAATGCCCATCAGGTGTGTATCAAAGAGGTCTCTTTCGGTTATGCTATCATCGGGGATAATGCCCGTTGTTTGCGCAAAGTCACAAAGGGCTGCAAGGATGGTCTCCAGATCATGGCAAACCTCCCTCTCGCGGTCGGGGGCGAAGGTAAGGATGCCCATCTCGCGCGAGATGCGGTTACACAAAAAGACGCGGTCGCATTCCTCTGCAAGCTCGTTTTCGATTGCGTATTCTACAAGGTCGTCTATCCAATTGCAAAGTGTTGCTGCGGTCTGCATCCTGTTTTTATCCCCATTTCCCCGAAAAAAATCGGTTGTTATATATATTATAACATAGTAGACTTTTTTTGTAAATGGGATTTTTGCTCTTTTTTCAAAAATATTTTTATTTTTTTTTTTGCAAAAACCTATTGACAAACGTCTTTTGCTGTGCTATACTCTTATTGATACAAAATCTCAATAAGGAGCAAACTAAATGAAAAGACGTTCCACAAAGCAACGCGAGATCGTCTATGAAGCTCTGATGCGATTGTATCACCCCACGGCAGAAGAGGTTTACGAATATCTGCGAGGCGAGCAGCCCGGCATCGGGCGCGCAACCGTGTTCCGTAATTTGGCAGTTCTTGCAGAGGAAGGAAGAATCGTCAAGCTCTTCTTCCCCGACGAGGTGACGCATTACGACGCGATTACCGACGGTCATTACCACTTTGTTTGCAAACGGTGTTCAAAAATCATCGATTTGCATACCAACGTACGGCCTGCTCTGCCGACCGACCACGACTTTGAAGTGGAGTCTCAGGAAATCAATTTCTACGGCAGATGCAGAGAATGCCAACAAATTCTACAATCTTAAAAAATCTAAAAAACACATAATTTAAAAGGAGAACAAAACAATGAAAAAGTACAGATGCTTGATTTGCGGTGAGGTTTTTGACGTAGCTGACGGTGTTGAGCCCGTTTGCCCCAAGTGCGGTTTGAAGGGTAACAAGCTTGAGCTGATTGCAGAGGAATCCAAGAACCCCAACAAATACTCCGGCACACAAACCGAAAAGAACCTTGAGGCTGCTTTCGCAGGCGAGTGCCAAGCTTCTGACATCTACACCTACTTTGCATCCGTTGCAAAGAAAGAGGGCTACGAGCAGATCGCTGCCCTGTTCCTCAAGACTGCTGACAATGAGAAGGAACACGCTAAGATGTGGTTCAAGGAGCTCAACGGTCTGGGTGACACCGCTCAAAACCTCGGCGCTGCTGCAGAGGGTGAAAACTATGAGTGGACCGACATGTACGAGGGCTTTGCTAAGACCGCTGATGAAGAAGGCTTCCACGAGCTGGCTCACAAGTTCCGTCTGGTTGCTGCTGTTGAAAAGCATCACGAGGAGAGATATCGCGCACTTCTTAAGAACGTAGAAACTGCTGAAGTTTTCAAGAAGAGCGAAGTTAAGGTTTGGGAATGCCGTAACTGCGGTCACATCGTTGTTGGCACCAATGCCCCCGACGTTTGCCCCACCTGCGCTCATCCTCAAAGCTATTTCGAAGTACACGCTGAGAACTATTAATTCGTTTTATAAGAACTGCGGGGAGAACTTTTTCGCCAAAAAGGTCTCCCCCCCCCCCTTTCAAAAAGCACTCCCACAAAAAAGGCCCAAACACAG
>JAZNYU010000261.1:0-1856 GCA_045594605.1 Eubacteriales bacterium | reverse complement strand
CCGACTTTGCCAAACGATCTGCCGTCTCCGTTCACCGTCAAAGACTTCTCGCAAAAGACGGGCTTGCGCGGACGCGATGCCTATTCCGCCGTCCACGTGCTCGAAAAACTTGGACTGATTACCAAAACCGAACCCATCGGTAGAGCGATGGCGTTTGAGATTTAAGAAGCGTGCGGGGAAACCTTTTTTGAGAAAAAAGGTTTCCCCGCATTCTTTTTCAACTACTGTTTCTTCATTTGTCTTAAGAACAGAAGAACCGCGGCGACGAGAATGACGAGGGCATAGCCGAGAACCCACCAGAGGTGTGGAAAGATGCCTGCATAGTCGCCTGCGATAACGGCGCGTTGCATCTCGACGGAGTGAACAAAGGGCAGGGCGTAGGCGATCTTTTTAAAGACGCCACCCACGAGGTCAAGATCGAACCAAATACCCGAGAGCCAAGCCGAGAGGTTGGTCAAAAGTGCTCCGCAAATGCCGCCCACCTGCTTGTCGTTGAATACACTTCCGCAAAGGAGCCCCAGCGCGATATAGAGCAGGGCAACGGGGATAAGAAGGACGAGCGAGAGCAGAATGTTAACGGTAACGTCCAATCCCAAAATGATGGCAAAAAGGTAGGTCGCCACGCCCTCGGCAAGCGCGATGGGGATGAGCGGTAGGGTATACCCAAGAATGAAATCCACAGGCGACATGGGCGTGGTGTAAAGGCGGTGCATAAAGCTGCTCTGCCTGTCTTTTGCAATAATGGTGGCAGAGAACAGCGTCATAAAGGCAAGACCGAACACCGCAATTCCGGGCGAGAGGTGCGCGATCTCAAACAAACTCACAGGGATGTTTGCCTGAATGGCACTCAAAAGCAGCAGCAGAACAACGGGGAAGCCGAACAGGAAAGAAAGGTTTAAGGGATCGCGCAGGATCTCCTTGAAATTGCGTTTTGCAAAGGTCAACATTCTCATTTGCCAGTCCCCCTTACAATTTGAATAAATGCGTGCTCAATGCTGTCCGTACCCGTCTGTGCTTTGATGGCATCGGGCGTGCCGCAGACGAGGAGTTTGCCGTCCTTCATAATGGCAATGCGATCGGAGAGCGCCTCGGCTTCTTCCATGTAGTGCGTGGTCAGGATGACGGTGATCTTTCCCTTGAGCGCGCGGATGATGTCCCAAAGCTCGCTGCGCGCAATGACGTCAAGACCTAAGGTTGGCTCATCGAGGAAGAGTACCTTTGGCTCGGATATGAGCGCCATCGCAATGCTGAGGCGGCGCGCGTATCCGCCCGAAAGCTTGCTCGCCTTTTTGTTCATCACACTCTCAAGTGAGAGCATGGCAGAAAGGGAAGACACCTTTTCGGCAGTCTTTTGCTTGTCAAAGCCGTAAATGCCGCAAATCAGCTCGAGGTTTTCGCGCACAGAGAGTCCTGCCGCAACGGCGGTCTCCTGCGGAGAGACACCGATGCTTGCCTTGACTGTCGCAGGATTTTGGGTAATGCTCTCGCCAAGCACCGTTGCATCTCCGCTTGTGGGGGCGGTCAGGCAAGAGAGCATCTTGATGGTTGTTGTTTTGCCCGCACCGTTGACGCCGAGCAGAGAAAAAAGCTCGCCCTCGACAATCGTCAAATTTAAGTTGTCAACCGCCAAAACGTCCTTATATCGTTTGGTCAGGTTTTGGATTTTGATGGCATCCATTTAGAATATCTCCTGTTTGTTTAAAATGTGATATTATTATGATATCATATTCATTTCAAGTTGTCAATAGAATTGTGAGAAAAAGATTTTCAAAAAAATATTTAACCAAAAAGTTAAATAACCTATTGACAAACGTAAAAAGATGTGCTATACTATAATTAACCAAAAGGTTAAATGA
>JAZNYU010000260.1:0-2608 GCA_045594605.1 Eubacteriales bacterium | reverse complement strand
AAGCGGCGCAGCTTTCGATGTTCCCCGACCCGAAACGCGAGCGCGAGCAGGAGCTTGACCGCCTGATTGACGGCTTGCGCCATCGTTTTGGCTCGGGCACCATTGTGCGCGGCTCGATTATGGAGCAAAGCCGCCACGTGGGCAGAAAGCAGAAAGCAGCTTTGGATTTGGAAAAGCAAAACGAAGAATAGTGTCCTTTCATTTTATGTGGGACATTATTCTTTTTTTGCTCTATTTTCTTTCCTTTTTTCATAGAATAGGATAACTTGGTTGTGAGGTGAGAAAATGCGGACACGGGCAAAAAAGCTGTTTTGGAATGCGATGCTACTGACGGCGGCATCGCTCTTTATGCGCACGGTTGGGGTGAGCTTTGGCGTTATTGTATCGGGGCGTGTGGGTGCCGAGGCGATGGGATTGTTCTCTATTTTGTCTGGCGTTTACGGCTTTGCCCTGACCTTGGCGACCTCGGGGATCCATCTTGGTGTAACGCGCATGACGGTTGAGGCGCTGGAGAGCGGTAATCGCGCACGCGTTGGCGGCATTTTGCGGCGCGCGACGGTTTATGCCATCTGCTTTGGCTCACTCGCATCGGTCTTGCTCTTCTCCTTTGCCGAGCCTCTCGGTCGGGTTTGCCTCAAGGATGCGCGAACGGTGCTCCCCTTGCGCTTGTTGGCTTTCACTTTGCCTCTGATTGCCCTCTCGTCGGCGTGGGGTGGATATTTTTCGGCAATGCGACGACCTTGGAAAAATGCGGCGGTGCAGGTGTTTGAGCAAGCGGTCAAAATTGCGGCTACCATGTATCTTTTGGTGTTCCACTTTGCTAAGGATGTGGAAAGCGCTTGCTGCATTCTTGTAATCGGCGGCGCGGTAGCGGAGATTTTTTCCTTTCTGTTGGAGTGGCTTCTTTACCGCATCGATAAACGGCGCGCTCTTGGCAAAGAGATCTTTCATCGGTCGGGGGACACGAAAAAGTTGCTCTCCATCACGCTCCCCATTGCGGTGGCGGCGTACATTCGCTCGGGGCTCGTCACCCTGCAACACATTCTCATCCCCGAAGGGCTGCGCAAAAGCGGGACCTCGCACGCGGCTGCCTTGGTGGCTTACGGCAGTATTCAAAGCATGGCGCTCCCCGTCATCCTTTACCCTGCTGCTCTGATGTACTCTTTTTCGGGGCTACTTGTCCCCGAGCTTGCAGAGGCAGAGGTGCATGACAGGCGGCGGCATATTCACTATATGATCTCTCGCGTGTGGTCGCTCTCGTTGCTCTTTTCATTTGGGGTGGCAGGGGTGCTCATCTGCTTTTCGCAGGAGCTTGGCGCGGCGCTTTATCCCAATACCGCGGCGGGATATTATATTCGCATCCTGGCACCGCTTGTCCCCATTATGTATCTTGACACCGCAACCGATGCGATGATGAAGGGACTTGGCGAGCAGCTCTACTCGATGAAGATCAACATTGCCGATGCAGCCATCTCTCTTTTGTTGGTGATCCTTCTCATTCCTCGCTTTGGCATTTGGGGATATATCATTACCATTTACGTCTCGGAGATCTTCAACACGGTTTGCAGCATTACGCACCTTTTGGTAATCAGTGGAACGCCCGTGCGGCTTTGCAAATGGATCTACAAACCGCTGTTTTGCATTGTCGCAGCCACTGCTCTTGTTCGCTTTGTGTTGGAGAGAGGCGCGTGGCAAATAGACTCGGCGGCGCTTTCTATTATCCTGCACATCATAGCAGTCGTTTTTGTGTACGCTATTCTACTCCGTTTAACGCGTGCGATTGAAAAAGAGGACGTTGCATGGGTGAAGGGGTTGTTTTCTTTTCCCAAACATCAAAATAACGAGCCAAACACTTGCAAACCGCAAGTTGATGTGATATAATTGAGCCATAAAAATCAGGAGGTAAAAATCCAATGAAAAAATACGTTGCGTTATTTTTGATTCTTCTGTTTGCCCTTCCCTTGGTTGGATGCGTCTATGAAAATCCTGTTTTGGATGAAATGCGTTCCTATGAAGTGGCAACAGAAATTCATTCACTCGATATACGTCTCAACGCCGCCGATTTTGTCATCGAATACGGTGAAGCCTTTGGTGTGGAGAGCAATTTGAAGTATCTTTCCGTCACCGAGAAAAATGGCGTTTTGACCATTGTTGATAATAAAACAAAAGGTAACAGAAGCTACAACAATGCAAAGCTCACGCTTTATATTCCCCACGGCACAGTGTTTGACGATGTCAGTATTGAGACAGGTGCCGCAAAATTGACAGCCGAAGCACTTTCTACCGCATCACTCGAATTAAAATTGGGCGCGGGAGACGTAAAGATTGAGCAACTGAATGTCACCTCCCGCGCAGACATTGAGGGCGGTGCGGGGGAGATCACCGTGGCAGGAGGCACGCTGACCAATCTGGAATTGGAAATGGGCGTGGGCGAGTTGAATATGACCGCAGCTCTGCTTGGTAACAATGAGCTTAATTTTGGAATTGGCGAATCTAACCTGACTGTGCTTGGCAGCAAGGACGACTATCGTATCGATATTGAAAAAGGAATTGGATCCGTTACAATTGACGGCGAAAAGGTAACAGATTTTGGCACAAGCGGAGACGG
>JAZNYU010000259.1:0-9765 GCA_045594605.1 Eubacteriales bacterium | reverse complement strand
TGGATAAAAAATTAGGGCTTGTTGGATTAAAAATTATTCGAAAACAAAAAAACTACAATCAACTAAAGGTTGCATTAGACCTCAACATCAGCCGCGAGGCACTTTCCCACTATGAAAACGGGAAACGAAGCCCTGATATTCAAATGCTTCGTCAATTGTCCGCATACTTCAATGTTTCTATCGATTTTTTGATAAATGGTCAAGAGTTTAAAAAACAATAGATTGTGTCAGTTGTTTACAAAAAAAGAACGGAGAGTCTCGTTTGAGACTCTCCATTGTTTTTTCATATCGTTTTAAGGAGCAACAGGGGTTTCTGCAGGAGCGTTTTCTGCAGGGGGCGTTGTTCCACCGACTGCGCCCGTACCGAGAGCAGCAAGGAAGCTATAAAAATCGCTATTGCTGAAATAAGTCTCGGGAAGAGTGCCGTCCCATTGCAGGATGTAGTAGTAGAGCATCAGAGCATGAAGGTCGTCGTTATCCAAATTATCTTTGTCTTTTGCAAGAACGTTGAGAACCTGCTCAATAACGGCAGCATCCTTTTGACCTGCATACTCGGCGGCGTTCGCTTGAATCTTAATAACATCAAACTCGGCCTCTGCAGCGATCTTTGCAACGGCAGCCTCTGCCTCGGCTTCGATCTGTGCGCGCTCTGCGGCAGCAGCGGCTTCCATGTTCTTTTGCTCCTGCTCGATCTTTGCCTGCTTGCTCTTCTGCTCGGCTACCTGCTTTGCCTCAACGGCATCGGTAAAGGTATCGGAGAAGTCAAGGTCCTCAATAGATGCGTCAATTACAACTACGTTATAGGCAGCGAGCTGCTCGGTCAAAAGAGCGCGGATGTCGCCCGAAAGCTTAGAACGCATGTTCAGGAGCTCCTCTGCGGTGTATTTTGCAAATTCGCTCTTGACAGCCTCTTGAATACGGGGGGCAATGATCACGTCGTAGTAGCTGATGCCGATTTCCTTATAGATGGTTTGTGCATTTGCTTTGGAAATCTGATAGTTGATGGTGTAGGTTACAGAGACCTCTTGAATATCCGAGGAGAAGCAAGAGAGCGGAACCGAAGCCTTCTGGTTTCTGTTGTCCATATTTACAACCTCTTGCCAGGGAGCACAGAAGTGTACACCTGCCTCATAGGTGATGTCCTCAACCTTACCAAAGGTGGTTACGATACCGGTGTGTCCCGTAGGAACAGTACGCAGGCAGCTGACAACTGCCAACAGTACGCTAAACACCAAAAGGAGGGTGGGGAGCAGTCCGCGCAGGAGCGGTTTGGTTATCTTTTTAGCAGATAAGATGGCAACCAATGCGGCTACAAAAAGCAAAACGGCAATTACAAATAATACAATCATTTTTATAATCTCCTTTCTTCCGACCTCGTCGGGATGATTGTAAGTATATAATACCACAATCTCTTGATGCTGTCAAGTGATTTCATCAAAAATCTTTCGGATTTACAATTCGTTTACAAATGATACACGTTTTGGATAAAAACCGAAAAATCTCCCGCAAAAGCCCTACCAACTCTTGCCACAAAGGGCAAAATGCTTGACTTTTGTCGAAAAATATGATATGATAGGAAGGTAAAAAAGATTTCTTATTTTGCATGGAGGTGCCGAATGAAAACAAAATTGGGCTACGTTGCAACTGCGCTCTTATCTTTGGTTTTGTGCGCGGTTCTGCTTTGCGGAGCGGTTCTCCCTGCGATGGCTGAGGGGGCAGAGCTGCCTTCTCTTGACTATTCCAATCCCAACATTGAAAGCACCGCATCGCTCTCCGCTTATGAGCTTTACACCACTCTGTTAGATAGCGCCCCGACCGCCGGTGAAGCCTTGTACTGGCAGCAGTCCGCGCTCACCCTTACATATACAAGCCTGATCCCCGACGATTGCATCGATACGCAATACGACGGCGACGGAGGCGTTCTGGATATCACCTTGCTCCCCTATACCTATCATGCCGCCAACGGCAGCGAGGTCACCTGGGTTCCCCAAAAGCTGTTTTTGGAGGGGAATGCCTACGACGTTCTCCCGGGCGACGGCATCTATACGGCGCATATTGAGAACTGCTTCTATTCCGGCGACTTTGATATGCAGGTAGACTACGCGTGCCAGATACAGATTCCCCGACAGGTCATTCTGGCTCTCCGCCACGAGGCATACGAGGCAGGGTATGACGCGCATCTTTTGATGGAGGATTACCGCCAAAAGCTTTCGGTCTACGAGGCACTTGTCGAAATGCAAAACAAGTGGGATGCCTATGAGAAGTGGGAAGAGGACTACGCCAACTATCTCATCGAAAAGGAAATTTACGACCGCTTGAAAAAAGAGTACGACGCCTATATGGTCGAGTACAACAAATATCAGGCGCTTGTAGATGCGCAAAACCAATGGCTGAACTATTTTGCTGAGCAGGATGCTTATCCCAAAAAACAGCAAGCCTATGCCGAATACGTCAAATACGCACGCGCTTATCAGGCGGCACTTGACAAGCTGGCAATGTTTGAGGCGATCTTTAAAAAGGAAAGCCGCGGCTGGAGCATGTACACCGACATTATGGGCAACGCCGTAACCGAGGTGCTCTCCAAGCAGGATCTGCTTGCCACCAGCGGATGCAACCCCGACGACATCTATCTGGCAGGCAGTGCCACCGAAAACCTGCGTGTGCTCCTCAAGGGATATGCTGACCTGCGGGGCAAAAAGTGGACGTCGGATTACGAAAAATACAAAGCATTATATATCTACTACACCCAAAACTATGACGCTCTGCGCCAAAACTTCTGTGACCTGTATAAGACTTTGAAGGGACTTTATGAGAACACGGCGGTCTCCAACTTTATCGGTTTGAAGAACAAGACCGCGCACTATCAGCAGCTGGTGGGGCATTTGTTCATCATCTCTACCGCGCTCGACCAATCCTCTGAGCGTAACGAGAGCTCCTGGCGCATCGACAACAAAAAGCTGCGCGAGGTTATTGAGGATGTTCACTATTTCCCTGACGGTGACTGGCATCCTCAAAGCACGCCCTATCCCACAACCGAGGTCAAGCGTGCCGAGCGCCCCGTTGAGCCCGTCGAGCCCTCTGTGGAGCTTCCCACCTTCATCCCCGAGCCGCCCCCCGTGGTCGAAAATCCGGGAGACCCCCCTGCGGTGGTTGAGGATCCTTCCACCACGCCAAGACCCGAAGCACCCAAGCCGATCGGCGCCAAGCCCGAGCCCCCCGTTTTGGATGCGGTTACCGATCTGCTCTGCCGCGAGGTAGAGAGTGGGGAACTGAAGAAGTATGAGCAATACGTGTATTCCGAGACCTTGGTACTGACGAGTCGCGTAGAGCGCAACATTTCAATTCAAAACTTCAAAACCGTTACCCTGTACCGTCCCGACGGAAGCGTTTATTTAAAGATCCCCGTGGATTACGGAAAAGGGATCGAATTGGATCCCTATCCGTTTGAGGAGTCTCCCGCATACACCTATGAGTGGCTGCGTTGGATCCGTCTGCTCCCCAACGGAGAGGTTGCCGATGCCGACGTTTCCTGCGTTACCGAAAATATCTCCCTGTATCCGCGCTACAACGCAACACCCAAGATCTATTACGTTACCTGGATCGTGGACGGCGTTTCCAACACGGTGCCGTATTATTACGGCGCTACCCCCGATCCCCAAAACTATATCAGCCATTTCCCATACCAAACGCAGTATCACAACCACGAGTTCTCCGGCTGGACTCCCGAGATCGCTCCCGTTACGGGGGACGTTACCTATGAGGGATGGACTGTCAGCAGTCTCAAAAAGTTCAACATCACATGGGTGATCAAAAACGGTGCCGAGCGCATTACCGAGGAATGGGAATACGATACAGTTCCCACCTTTACGGGGGATCCCACCTACGTTGATTCCTATTATAAATACGTGTTTGCGGGATGGGATAAGACAGTTTCTCGCGTGACGCGTGCCGCAACCTATACGGCAATTTACAAGCGAGAGCCTCTGGCTACCGGCGGCTTGAACGAGGCTATGGAGGTCATTCAAGGCGAGGCAGATATCACAGTCATCGCTACGCAAAGCTCCATCAGAGCGCGCCAGGCTGCCATTCTGGCAGACGAGGAAGGCAAGACCTTGGTCATCTCATGGGCGGATCGGCTTTCCGTATCCCTCTTCGGTGAGGCGCTTAAGCAGTATATCAACGGCGGTTGTCCCACCTTTTATCTGTATTCCTTGCAAGAGGGTGACACTGTAGTCTACCAGTTCGAGCATTCCGCCACCGTTGGCGGCGTTGCTCTGCCGCAGCTTGGCATCCAATTTGCAGGCGAAAAAGAGAATGGCAGAGAGACGGTGTTTGAGGTGAAAACACCGGACGGCTGGGCACGCTTGCCCGATAGCACCTACGCCGCAAACGGCGCGTTTGAGGCGCGTTGCCAATATGCGTATTCCATTATTCCCACAGCAAACAAGTTCTGCAACGTGATGCAAATGACAAGCAAAGCCGTTGCCGGAGATTGGGTGTCTCTCAAGCTCAACTGTGTTTACGGATATAAGGTAACGGGTGCCAAGGTGACAGATACCGAGGGCAATGAGATCCCCGTCGTGGGGCTGTCCTTCCAAATGCCCGCATCGGTCGTGAACGTTGTTTTAGAGGTGGAACGCATCGTTTACCGCGTGACCTTCCTTGTTGACGGCGAGGTCTGGCACTATGCCGAATATTTTGCAGGAGACGAGATCGTCCTGCCAGAAAATCCCCCCAAGAGAACAGAGGGCGACTACACCTATACCTTTACCGGTTGGGGAGACGTGCCCGCCATTGTGATGGGGGAGGACGAGGAGCTGGTGTTTGAGGCATCCTTCTCGCAGGCATTGATCATTGACGACTACGATACGGGACACAACAATGACGTTGTCTTTACCATCATTTTGCCCATCGTGGGAGCGGTGCTGGTGCTTGTTATCGCGTTCCTGATCGCCAACCGCGTGGTCCGCAAAAAGGGCGGATGGCGCGCCTTGAAGAACAGAATCACCCAAAAGCGCGCATCCAAAAAGCAAACAACAGATCAATAAAAAAACAAACGGGATAGCAGATGCTATCCCGTTCTTTTCTTTTTGTGCAAAGCTTTTGAGGAAGGGGGTGCGGGGGAAGGAAACTTTTCTCGAAAAGTTCCTTCCCCCGCATATCCTTATCAAAACTCTTAATACATACCGCCCATGCCGGCAGCGGGAGCTGCGGGAGCGGGATTTTCTTCCTTCTTATCGGCAACGACCGATTCGGTGGTGAGAATAACCGATGCGATGGATGCGGCGTTCTGGAGAGCCGAGCGAGTGACCTTTGTGGGGTCAACGATGCCGGCTGCCATCATATCGCAATAAACCTCGTTATAGGCATCAAAGCCGTAGCCGAGCTTACCGGAGGAGAGGATCTTATCAACCACTACGCCACCGTCAAAGCCGGCATTTGCGGCGATCTGACGAACGGGCTCCTCAAGTGCCTTGAGAACGATCTTTACGCCGGTCTTTTCGTCTCCGTCAACGGTGTCGATGAGCTTTGCAACCTCGTCGATCACGTTGAGGTAAGCGGTTCCGCCGCCGGCAACAATGCCTTCTTCAACGGCTGCCTTGGTAGCGTTGAGAGCATCCTCAATGCGGAGCTTCTTTTCCTTCATTTCGGCCTCGGTAGCAGCACCAACCTTAATTACGGCAACACCGCCTGCAAGCTTTGCAAGGCGCTCTTGCAGCTTTTCGCGGTCAAAGTCGGAGGTGGTCTCTACAATTGCGGCACGGATCTGTCCTACGCGAGCGCGGATAGCATCGGGGTTGCCTGCACCGCCAACGATGATGGTGTGCTCCTTGTTGACCTTGATCTGGCGAGCGTGACCGAGCATCTCGATGGACGCATCCTTGAGCTCCAGACCGATCTCGGAGGAGATGACCTCACCACCGGTGAGGATGGCGATATCCTGGAGCATTTCCTTGCGGCGGTCGCCAAAGCCGGGAGCCTTAACGGCAACGCAGTTGAATACGCCGCGCAGCTTGTTGAGCACGAGGGTGGTGAGAGCCTCGCCCTCAACGTCCTCGGCGATGATGAGCATCTTTCTGCCTGCCTGAACGATCTGCTCAAGAAGGGGAAGGATCTCTTGAATGTTGGAGATCTTTTTATCGGTGATGAGAATGAGAGCATCGTCGTAAACGGTCTCCATCTTATCCATATCGGTAGCCATGTAGGGGGAGAGGTAGCCGCGATCGAACTGCATACCCTCAACGACCTCGGAGTAGGTGTCAGCCGACTTGGATTCCTCAATGGTGATAACGCCGTCGGCGGTGACCTTTTCCATAGCGTCGGCAATCAGCTCACCAATCACCTCGTCGCCTGCCGAAATGGTGCCAACGCGAGCGATGTCGCCCTTGCCGTTTACCTTTTTGGAGTTTGCAACAAGTGCTTCAACGGCTGCGTCAACTGCCTTTTTCATACCCTTGCGAACGACCATCGGGTTTGCGCCCGCGGTTACGTTCTTCATGCCTTCACGAACGAACGCCTGTGCCAAAAGGGTAGCGGTGGTGGTACCGTCACCTGCGGCATCGTTGGTTTTGGTAGCAACCTCTTTTACAAGCTGTGCACCCATGTTTTCAGCGGCATCCTCAAGCTCGATCTCCTTGGCGATGGTAACACCGTCGTTGGTGATCAGGGGAGAGCCGTATTTTTTGTCAAGAACCACGTTTCTGCCCTTGGGGCCGAGCGTGATCTTAACGGTATCTGCCAATTTGTCAACGCCGCGGGAGAGGGCGTTGCGTGCTTCAATTCCGTAAAGAATATCTTTTGCCATTTGTGTATACCTCGTTCAGAATTATTCTACGATAGCGAGAATGTCGCTTTGCTTGACGATGGTGTATTCCACGCCGTCCATTTTGACTTCGGTGCCGGAATACTTGCCGGTGATGACCTTGTCGCCAACCTTTACTTCCATGGGGATGAGTGCGCCGTTATCGTCGCGCGCGCCGGGGCCAACGGCTACGACCTGTGCGACCTGCGGCTTTTCCTGAGCTGCGGCGGTGAGAAGAATACCGGTCTTGGTCTTTTCTTCAGCCTCAACAAGCTTGACCACAACGCGGTCGGAAAGGGGCTTTATGTTCATTTTGAATTCCTCCTTGTATTTTGCCAAAAATATACGAATTTTGTCTATTTTTAGCACTCAAACGCTTCGAGTGCTAACTTCTGATATTATTGTATACTATTTCTTGGAAAAATCAAGTCTTTTAGCATATTATTCACATTCTTTTAACAAATTATAGGACGCGCTTTTTTTAATGGATGCGATGCAAAAAGCGGGAAGGTGTCGAAGCATAGATCCCGTCCTTTTGGAATACAATAAAAAAAGACGTAAGGGGGTGCAAATATCTATGTTAAAATGGCTGTTGACGGGCGGACTGATACCGCCGATCCTTTTGGCGGCAGGTGCGTTTTTTCTGTTTTATTTGAGGGGATACCCTTGGCGCGCTCCGCGGCGGATGCTCTCGGCTTTTGTGGGGGAGAAAAAAGGGGAAGGGACGTCCTCCTTTCGCGCCATGATGCTTGCCTTGGCGGGAACGCTGGGGGTGGGGAACATCGTAGGCGTTGCCAACGCCATTGCCATTGGCGGCGCGGGCGCGGTGTTCTGGATGTGGATCTCGGCACTGTTTGCTATGATCCTCAAATACGCCGAAATTCTGTTAGCGGTCTCCCATCGGCGAACCGACAAGAACGGGCATCGCTTTGGCGGTGCAATGTATTACATTCGGGACTGCTTTGAGAGCCGTCGGTGGCAGCGCTTGGCGATCGTGATCCCCGCCATTTTTGCGTTTTTGATGGTGACGAACGCGCTCAGCATTGGGTGCATGGTGCAGGTGCGCGCCGTTGGCGAAACGCTTGACGAGGTGGTCGGCATTCCAACGGTGTATAGCGGCGTTTTGCTCGTTCTGCTCACACTTCCGCTCCTTGCACGTGGGATCAAAGGGATCTCGGCACTCACCGAGTATCTTGTTCCCATTATGACGGCAGGATACGTGATCCTTTCGGTGGCGGTGCTGATCTTGCGCCGCGATGCCTTGGGGGATGCAATGCGATCCATTTGGCAAGGGGCGTTTACAACCGAGAGTGCTTTGGGCGGCGTGAGCGGATTTTTGCTCTCTCGCGCTCTGCGCGTGGGAACGATGCGCGGTCTGCTTTCCAACGAGGGCGGATGCGGAACTGCCCCTACGGCACACGCCGAGGCAAATGCCAAAAGCCCTGCCCATCAGGGCGTGTGGGGCATCTTTGAGGTGTTTGTAGATACCATTCTGCTCTGCACCGCGACGGCACTTGTCATTCTTGTCAGCGGCGTGGAGCTTTCCTCGGGCGGCGTGATGATGACGGTTACGGCGTATTCCTCGGTGCTGGGTGGCTTTGCCGATTGGTTCTTTTGCGCTGCGGTGTTCTGCTTTGGCTACGCCACGCTTTTGTGCTGGGGGAGCTATGGGATGGAAAGCGTGAAGTTCCTCTCAAAAAAGAGACGGTGGCGCGTGGTGTACGTTCTGGCGTTTGGCGCGGCGATCCTTCTTGGCGTGCGGACCGCCCCCGAATTTGTTTGGAACATTGGCGACTTCGGCATTGCCACTATGACCGTGATCAATTTGTTCGTGCTTTTCCTTTTGCGAAAAGAGATCCGGCAAGAGACGCGTTTGTTTGTGCAAAAAGGGAAGAAGGGGGAAGGTTCTCCTATATAAAAATGAAGAAAAGGCGCAAAAATGTTTGCAAAATGCACACACAGCGTGCTTTTTCGCTATCAAAAATGATAGTATTGTAACAAAATTGATAAATTTTCGTCAAACCCCTTGTATATTGGAAAAAAATGCGTTATAATATATGCTGTAAGGAAAGGCTTTCCAATGGAAGGTCAACTAAAATTTATTTACAAAACGGAGGAATTTTCCAATGGCAAACGTAAAAGTTGCGATTAACGGTTTCGGTCGTATCGGCCGTCTTGCATTCCGTCAAATGTTCGGCGCAAAGGGTTATCAGGTAGTTGCTATCAACGACCTCACCAAGCCCTCTATGCTCGCTCACCTTCTCAAGTATGATACCGCTCAAGGCAGATACAACCACGACGTTGTTGCTGATGACGAAGCAAGCACCATCACCGTAGATGGCAAGACCATTAAGATCTATTCTGAAAAGGACGCTGCTAACCTTCCTTGGAAGAAGCTGAAGGTTGACGTTGTTCTCGAGTGCACCGGCTTCTACTGCACCCAAGAGAAGTCCATGGCTCACATCAACGCAGGCGCAAAGAAGGTTGTTATCTCTGCTCCCGCAGATAAGGCTACCAAGACTGTTGTTTACAGCGTAAACGAGAACATTCTCACCACCGATGATAAGATCATCTCTGCTGCATCCTGCACCACCAACTGCCTCGCTCCCATGGCAAAGGCTCTCAACGACTATGCACCCATCCAATCCGGCATCATGACCACTGTTCACGCATACACCGGTGACCAGATGATCCTTGACGGTCCTCACAGAAAGGGTGACCTCCGCCGTGCACGTGCAGGCGCACAAAACATCGTTCCCAACTCCACCGGCGCTGCAAAGGCAATCGGTCTCGTTATTCCCGAACTCGATGGCAAGCTGATCGGTTCCGCACAAAGAGTTCCTACCTGCACCGGCTCCACCACCATTCTGGTAGCTGTTGTTAAGGGTAAGGACATCACCAAGGAAGGCATCAACGAGGCTATGAAGGCTGCTTCTTCCGCATCCTTCGGTTACAACACAGAT
>JAZNYU010000258.1:0-2196 GCA_045594605.1 Eubacteriales bacterium | reverse complement strand
CCTTGATGGCGCGGTGCTGCTGCGCTATGACGGCGAAAAGCGCGAACTGCCCCTTGCGGAACTGGAGAGCGTTCTGCCGAAGAAACTGGCGGACACCGTCCGCACCGTGGTGGATACGCCATGGCTGCGGTAACGCGCATCTGCGGCGGCACGCTGGTGCTGCCGGAGGGTCTGCAAAAAGCCGATCTCTGGATCCGGGATGACAAGATCGCGCAGATCGGCGGCGAGCTGGAAGATCGTGTTGAAGTTCATGCATTGAATACCCGTTGTGGCATAGAGCTCAGAGGGCGCAAAAAAACGACCGACATAAGACACGATCCCCTCAGTGCGGGCATCTCGATAGTGCGTCGGATTTGCAAGCATTCTGCCGTTTGCATCCAGCAATGCATAATCCACGCCCCACGTGTCTATACCGATCGAACGGATGGCATCGCCATCCAAAACAGTCTTTGCAATTGATTGCTTGATCTCGTGAAAGATACGCAAAATATCCCAATACATTCTGCCACAGAGAATGACGGGATCGTTAGAAAAACGGTGGTTTTCTTTAAGAGTGAGTTTTTCGCCACTAAAAGAACCGACGATACCGCGACCGCTGGAAGCCCCCAAATCGATCGCCAGCATTTTTTGCTCTGCCATAACTGTCACCCCCACTCATGAAAATTACAAAATTATTATACCATATCTATTTCGTGAATGTATGAATTTTTTGTGAATGTCTCGGCTTTATTCTACACAAATTTGCAAAGCATGACACACTTCCCCGTGGTTGATTTGAACAACGAAGCACCGCCCCGACCGAAAAAGTGCGATCGGGGCGGTTAAAAAGACTTATAAAATGGCTTTGAGCGCGGCAAGATCCTCGTCTGTGGTCGACCACGCAGTGGCAAAGCGCACAACGGTGTGGCTATCACCGTAAGGCTCCCAAATGCTGAAGGCAACCTTCTCCTTCAGCTCTTGCAGCTTGGCGTTTTCCAAAATGACAAACTGCTGATTGGTGGGAGATTGCATAAAGAACTTGTAGCCCTTCTCTGCAAAAATCGTCTTGAGCTTTTCTGCCATTTCGATGGCGTGCTTGCCGATCTCATAGTAAAGGTCGTCCTCAAACAATGCGTCGAATTGAACGCCGAGCAGTCTTCCCTTTGCCGTCAGCGCGCCGTGCTGCTTGATCATGGTAAAGAAGTGCGCGGGGGCGTTGCCCTTGGTGAACACGATCGCCTCGCCACAAAGTGCGCCCATTTTGGTGCCGCCAATGTAAAAGATGTCGCAAAGGTCAGCGATCTCGGGGAGCGTCAGATCGGTCTCATAACTGCAAAGACCGTAGCCAAGGCGCGCGCCATCCATAAAGAGTGGGATGCTGTATGCGCGGCAGACCGAGGAGATTGCACTGAGCTCCTTTTTGGAGTAAAGTGTGCCGTACTCGGTGGGGTGAGAGATGTAGACCATGCCCGGGAACACCATGTGTTGATAGGAATCGTCGGCATAAAAGGCTTTGATCTTTGCCTCCATCGCGGCGGCATCAATTTTGCCGTTTTTGTGCGGTAGCGTGATGACCTTGTGCCCTGTTGCCTCAATGGCGCCTGCCTCGTGCAGAGCGATGTGCCCCGTTTCGGCAGCGATCACGCCCTCAAAATCGCGCAAAACCGAGCCGATGACAACGCGATTTGTCTGCGTGCCACCCGCAACAAAAAAGACCTCGGCATCGGGTGCCTCACAGGCAGCCTTGATCTTCTCTTTGGCGCGTGCGGAATATTTGTCATTTCCGTAGCCAGGGAGAGGCTCGTAGTTGGTTTTGATCAGCGCCTCAAGCACCTTGGGGTGCGCGCCTGTAATATAATCGCTTTCAAATGAGAGCATGGCGGTCTTCCTCGTTTCGTTTGGTTTTCTACATTATAGCATATATTTGCTTGATTTTCAATAGAATATGGATAATGACGAATAAAAACGATAAAATTTTGCAACCTTTTTTACAAAAACACTTGCTTTTTGCAAAGTTTTATGCTATAATAGTTGCGTTCGCAACTCTGCGACAGAATATGGAAGCGTATCGAAGTGGTCATAACGGGACTGACTCGAAATCAGTTGTACCTCACGGTACCGTGGGTTCGAACCCCCCCGCTTCCGCCAACAGAAAAAGCACGCCAAAAGGCGTGCTTTTTCTGTTGGCGAAAACGGTAGAGCCAAGAAATCTCGTGC
>JAZNYU010000257.1:0-4631 GCA_045594605.1 Eubacteriales bacterium | reverse complement strand
TTTTTTTGATATTTTTGTGCAAGATTTCTGGAGGGGGGGGGGGGGGAAACTTCTTCGCAAGAAGTTTCCCTCTCAAAAAATCACGTTTCTTTTTCGATTCTATCCTTGCAGCGGGTGCAAATCACAACGATGGGGCCTTTGCCTTTTGGCACGCGCAGGACGGCTTTGCACTTTTTGCACTTAAAATAGACGTGCGTTTTGCGGTCGCGCCATTTGTTGCGATTGAGCTTAAAAAAGTTGACAAAAGGCTTTTGAATACGCAAATAGCAGTCCAATTCGCGTCTGCGGCGGTCAATTTTGCGCGAGAGCGATCGGGTGAGCGACCAGATGAGCACTGCCGCCGCCAAAAAGTACACCCAACCAAGGCGCGGGAACCAGGAGACGATCATCAGGATCAATCCCACAACAAGCAAAAAATAGGTCAGGGCATCGTTGCCGTAACGCCCGTACAAAAAGCCCGCAGTTTTGTATCTTAATTTTTCAAACATATTTGTCACAGTCCAAATTCACTCCTTTTTTCGTGGTCCGATTCATCAATCAATTGCTTGCGCAAACGGTCCATACGCATATCCAGCTCTGCGCTGATAACGGCGCAACGATGCAGCTCGTTGGCGATCTGCTTGGTGTCGGCAAGGTCCTTTTTGTAGCGCAGCTGATGCTCAAGGCTTGCCCAACAGTCCATAGCAATGGTGCGCAGCTGAATTTCCACGCGCATATTCCGCTTGCCCGCCTGCAAATAGATGGGGATCTGCACGATCAGGTGCAAGCTACGGTAGCCGTTCGGCTTGGGGTTGGCAATATAGTCCTTGCGTTCAATCAGCGTAATGTCATCCTGTCCCAAAAGACAATCCGCCAAAAGATAAATATCCTCCAAAAAGGAGCAGATCACGCGAACACCTGCAATATCGTTCAGGTTCTTCTCAATGGTCTGCAAGGTCATGGGCAGATTTCTCGATGCCAGCTTTTCCTCAATGCTGACAGGGGATTTCAGGCGCGATTGAATGGTGTTGATGGGGTTGCGGTCAAAGCGCAGGGAGAACTCCTCGTTGAGGACGTTGAGCTTGGTCTCCACCTCCATCATAGCGCATTTATAATAAGACATCAACGTAATAAAGCCGTGCGACTGTCGGCGGATCTGCTCCAAGGACTGCGCAGGCAAAACGGATGTCAGGTCGGTTGTTTCGGTGATAATCGGTCGTTTTTCTTTTTTCATGTTTCATCCTCCAACCAAATGATACCACACAATTATCAAGTGTGAGAGAATTTTATGTGACGGATGTTTGAAAAAATAGGGAAGCAGATAAAATATCTGCTTCCCAAAGCTTTTAATTTCTCAGCTCCAAGCCCATCTTGAACTTCAGATCGCTCAAGATCTTCTTGGAAACCTTGTCGGCTTCCTCAACGGTGAGGGTGCGGTCGGCTGCGCGCAGAGTGACACGCAAGGATACCGACTTTTTGCCTTCTCCTACCTGAGGACCGCGGTAGATGTCAAACAGAGCAACGCTTTCCACAAGCTTGCCGCCTGCCTTTGCCATAACGCCCTCAATTGCGCCAACTTCCATATCCTCGTCACAAACAAAGGAGAAGTCGCGGGTGGTTGCGGGGTACTTGGGCAGAGGCTTGTAAGACTTTTTGGTGTTTGCGTTGGCAAAGATCTCGTCAAATGCAAGCTCTGCAATGTAAACAGGAGTGTTCATGCCGTAGTTTTCTGCCATCAGGGGGTGAGCCTGACCAAAAACGCCGAGGCAAACGCCATCTTCGGTGGTAACGGTTGCACATCTGCCGGGATGGTAAGAGGGATTGGTCGAGCAAGCGGTGTATGTTACACCCTTGATGCCTGCAAGCGCGAGGATGTTCTCGCAAATACCCTTGATCGCATAAAAATCAATATTGCCGTAAGCGCCAACGGTCAAAACTCGCTTTTCGTCGGGCAGCTCGTTTGCAGCCTCGTGAGGCAGATAAATAGATGCGATCTCAAACAAACGAATGTTTTCGTTGTTAAAGTTGTAGTTGCGTGCAACGGTCTCCATCATCGAGGGCAGAGCCGTGGTACGCATTACGCTGGTGTCCTCACCCAAGGGGTTGGAGATAACGACTGAGCGACGCAGAGCGCTGTCCTCTGCCATGCGGATCTTATCATAATACTTGGGGCTGATGAAGGAGAAGGTGTGGATCTGCGAAAGTCCCATACCAACCAGAGCCGCCTCGGTATCAAGCTCAAATACCTGCTTTTCGGTGCGACCGCCAAGAGTGGTCTCGGCGTTCATATAAGAGGATTCGATCTTGTCATAACCGTAAATACGGCAAACCTCCTCGGCAATGTCGTTCATGCAACCAAGGTCAGCGCGGAAAGAAGGAACAAGGATCTTGCCGTCCTTGATCTCGCAGCCAAGCCCCGTCAGGGTGTTTACCATATGCTCCTCGGGAATGTTCATGCCCAGGAACTCGTTGTATCTTGCAGGGGTAAAGGGGAGAACGGTGGTCTCGTTCTTGGTGGGGTAAACGTCAATGATGCCGTCAACAACGTCACCTGCACCCAAGAGCTCTACCAGCTCGCAAGCGCGCTCAAGACCTGCCATGCAGTTCTCGGGGTCCAGACCCTTTTCAAAACGGGCAGAGGACTCGGTACGCATACCGTTCTTCTTTGCGGTAACTCTTACAGATGCGCCGTTGAAGCAAGCGGACTCAAACACAACGGTTGCAGTGCCCTCGGTGATTTCGGAGTTTGCACCGCCCATAACACCGGCCAGAGCACAAGCCTTTTTGCTGTCGGCAATCACGAGCATCGAGGAGTCGAGGGTGTGGTCAATATCGTCAAGAGACTTGAAGCACTCACCGTCAGCCGCGCGGCGCACGTCGATCTTAGCACCCTCAAGCTGGGTGTAATCAAACGCGTGCATGGGTTGACCGTACTCAAGCATGACGTAGTTGGTAATATCAACAATGTTGTTGATGGGGCGCACGCCCGATGCGCGCAGACGCATACGCATCCAAAGGGGAGAGGGCGCGATCTTTACGTTCTTGACCACTCTTGCCGCATAGCGGTAGCAGAGGTCGGGGGCAGAAATGCCAACCGAGAGATAGTTATCAATTTTGTCGCCGTCGCCACAACCCTTCACTGTGGGAGTGGAGAGCTTCAGCTCACGCCCGAAGGAGACAGCCGTCTCGCGTGCAAGACCGATAACAGAGAGACAGTCGGGGCGGTTCGAGGTGATCTCAAACTCAACGCAGGTGTCGTTGAGCAGGAGAACGTCACGAATATCCGCGCCAAGCTTGTCTGCGCAGTCCTCATCAAGAATGAGAATGCCGTTTTCTTCCTTGCCGGGGCACTCGTGGGTGGTCAGCTTCAATTCACCCATCGAGCAGAGCATACCAAAGGACTCAACTCCGCGGAGCTTGCCTGCTTTGATGGTAACGTCGCCGGGGAGCTTTGCCACGGGCAGAGCCGCAGGAACAAGCGCGCCAACAAATACGTTTTGCGCACCGGTTACGATCTGAATATCAGATCCCTTGTCGCCTGCATCCAGCTTGCAGATCCAAAGGTGATCGGAATCGGGATGCTTTTCCATAGCGGTGACCTTTGCCACAACTACGTTTTCAATATCCTCGCCAAGAACCTCAAAGCCCTCAACCTTAGAGCCGGTAATGGTCAGGCGATCGCTGTATTCTTTGTTGCTGATGTCGCTGACGTCAACGAAATCAGAAAGCCAATTTCTTGAAAGATTCATACCTTACCTCCTATCAGAACTGTTCCAGAAAACGCTCGTCGTTTTCATAGAAGAGGCGAATGTCGTCAATGCCGTATCTTGCCATGGTAATACGCTCAATGCCAAGACCGAATGCAAAGCCGGAGTATTCTTCGGGGTCAATGCCGCAGTTAGAAAGTACAAAAGGATGTACCATGCCGGCACCGAGGATCTCGATCCAACCCTCGCCCTTGCACAAACGGCAACCCTTACCGCCGCAAACAAAGCAGGAAACGTCAACCTCGGCAGAGGGCTCGGTAAAGGGGAAGTGGTGGGGACGGAAACGTATCTGCGTACTGTCACCAAACATCTTCTTTGCAAATACCTCAAGCGTACCCTTCAAATCTCCCATGGTAATGCCCTTGTCGATAACAAGACCTTCCAATTGATGGAACAGAGGGGAGTGCGTAGCATCCAGAGCATCGGAGCGGTAAACGCGACCGGGGGAGATAATGCGGATGGGGGGCTTTTGATGCTCCATAACGCGAACCTGAACGGGAGAGGTCTGGGAGCGGAGCAAGATGTTGTCGGTAATATAGAAGGTATCCTGCGTGTCGCGCGCGGGATGGTTTTCGGGAATGTTGAGTGCTTGGAAGTTGTAGTAATCCAATTCTACCTCAGGACCTTCGGCGATAGAGAAGCCCATGCCGATAAAGATATCCTCAAGCTCTCTTTGTGCGCGCGTCAGGGGATGGATGTGACCCGTGGGTGCGGGTGTGCCGGGCATAGTAACGTCCAGCTTTTCTGCCTTGAGCTGAGCCTCAAGCGCCTTAGCCTGCTGCTCGGTTTTCTTGGCATTCAGTGCTGCCTCGATCGCTTCGCGGACTTCATTGGCAAGCTGACCGACAATGGGGCGTTCCTCGGGAGTGAGAGCACCCATACCGC
>JAZNYU010000256.1:0-10640 GCA_045594605.1 Eubacteriales bacterium | reverse complement strand
CTGAACGTGATGGCAGACCCCCTCTTTACCAACAGCTATACGGGTGTGAATGGCGGAATGGTCTATTGCGTAGCAGATGACCCCGGCATGCATTCCTCGCAAAACGAGCAGGACTCCCGTCATTATGCAAGAGCGGCAAAGATCCCGATGCTCGAACCCTCCGACTCCTTGGAGTGCCGCGACTTTACAAAGCTCGCGTTTGAGTTGAGCGAGCAATTCGACACCCCCGTGCTCGTTCGTCTTTCCACGCGCGTGTCTCACTCCCAAAGTCTTGTTGAGGTTGGCGAGAGAGAAGTACATCCCGTAAAGGAATACCAAAAGAACATTGCAAAGAACGTTATGATGCCTGCAAACGCCATCAAACGTCACGTTGTAGTAGAAGAAAGAACCGCAAAGCTGCAGGCGTACGCCGCTAACTGTCCCCTGAACACCGTTGAGGATAACGGCAGTGAGGTGGGCGTAATTGCCGCAGGTATTGCTTATCAATATGCAAAAGAGGCACTTGGCAACAAGGTAAATTATTGCAAGCTCGGCATCGTATGGCCGCTTTCCGAGCAGCTGATCAAAGATTTTGCATCCAAGTGCAAGACCGTTTACGTCATCGAAGAGCTTGATCCTTTTATTGAGGATGCTTGCCGCGCGATGGGCGTTGATGTCAAGGGTAAGGAGCTCTTTACCATGCTTGGCGAATACACCCCCGCTATGATTGGCAAGGCAGTCCTTGGCAAGGATGCCGCAGAGTTTATCTCTCTTGACGAGCAGATCCCCGGCCGTCCCCCCGTTATGTGTGCGGGATGTCCGCACCGCGGCACGTTCTATGTGCTCAACAAGCTCGGTGTTACCGTTTCGGGTGACATCGGTTGCTACACCCTTGGTGCAGTAGCACCTCTTGCTGCAGTCGACTCCACCATTTGCATGGGTGCATCGGTCAGCGCGGCACACGGCATGGCAAAGGTGCAGGGCAAGGAATTCGCCGGCAAGCTCGTCTCCGTCATTGGTGACTCTACCTTTATGCATTCCGGCATTACCGGACTTGTTGACATCGTTTACAACAAGGGTATCAACACCGTTCTCATTCTCGATAACTCCATCACGGGTATGACAGGGCATCAGGATAACCCCACCACCGGCAAGACCATTCGCGGCGAAGCCACCCGTCAGGTAGATCTGATCAAGCTTTGTCAGGGAATCGGTGTAGATAGAATTACGGTTGCCGATCCCTTTGACGTCAAGAATTTTGAAAAAGTTGTTAAGACCGAGCTTGCGATCGACGAGCCCTCGGTCATTATCGCGCAACGCCCCTGCGCGCTCCTCAAGAGCGTCAAATATACAGGGCATTGCACCATCACCGAAAAGTGCCGCAAGTGCAAGCTGTGCATGAAGCTCGGTTGTCCTGCCATCAGCGTGGACAAGGCGAGCGGTGCGGTGCGCATTGACACCACGCAATGCAACGGCTGCGGACTTTGCATAGGCGTTTGCCCCTTTGGAGCAATTGAAAAGGAGGAGGCATAAGATGAGCACGAAGAATATTATGATCGTCGGCGTGGGCGGACAGGGAACACTCCTTGCCAGCCGCATTCTCGGCAACGCCGTTATTCAACGCGGCTATGACGTCAAGGTCTCCGAGGTGCACGGAATGAGCCAACGCGGCGGAAGTGTTGTCACCTACGTCAAGTTTGGCGACGCCGTTCATTCTCCCATTATCGACAAGGGCGAGGCAGACATCATTCTCGCTTTTGAATCCTTGGAAGCTCTGCGTGCTCTGCCTTGGCTGAAGAAGGGCGGCAAAATGATCGTTAACGATCAACAAATCAACCCCATGCCCGTTATCACGGGAGCGGCAGAATACCCCGAGAACATTCTGGGCAAGCTTTCTGCAGCTGTTGACCTGACCGCCGTCCCCGCGCTTTCTCTGGCGCGAAAGGCAGGCAATCAAAAGGCCGTTAACGTCGTTCTCATCGGCGTAATGGCAAAGAACACCGAGATCCCCTACGAGGAGTGGGTAGAGACCATCAAGACCACCGTTCCCGCTAAATTCCTCGAGGCAAACCTCAAGGCGTTTGATCTTGGATACCATCTGTAAAAATCGCAATTCAAAAATAGAACTTTTTCTCCCAAACGAAAGAAGGTATGAAAAATGGGATTTGTTAATAAAGAAATCGAATGTATGCCAAGGGAAGAGCTCAAGCGCTTGCAAAGCGAAAGACTGTGCCGACAGATCAAGCGTTGCTACGAGAACGTAGAGTGCTTCCGCAACCGTATGGACGAGGCAGGACTGAGGCCCGATGACATTCGCGGCATCGAGGACTTGCACCGCGTTCCGTTCTCTTATAAAAAGGACCTCAGAGATTATTACCCCTATGGACTTTTCGCAACTCCGCTCAAAGACGTTGTACGTGTTCACGCATCCTCCGGTACCACAGGTAAGAGAATCGTTGTTGGCTACACCCGTGATGACCTCAAGCTTTGGGATGAATGCGTTGCCCGTGTAATGGGCGCGGCAGGTGTTACCGATGAGGATTTTGTGCAGGTCTCCTTTGGCTACGGCTTCTTTACGGGCGGCCTTGGCGCACACGGCGGAGCGGATTATCTCGGCTCTACCGTTATCCCGATCTCCGCAGGCAACACTGCAAATCAAATTCAAACCATGATCGACTTTGGCTCCACCGTTCTTTGCTGCACCCCCTCTTATGCGATGTATCTTGGCGAAGAGGTGGAAAGATTGGGCGTGAAGGATCAACTCAAGCTGCGCATCGGTATTTTCGGTGCCGAGCCCTGGAGCGAGGACATGAGACATAAGATCGAGGAAAAGCTCGGTCTGAAGGCATATGACATTTACGGACTTTCCGAGGTGCTCGGCCCCGGTGTTTCGGGCGAATGCACCGAGCAGGCAGGCATGCACGTTTGGGAGGACCACTTTATCGTTGAGATCATCGACCCCGAAACGGGCGAGGTTTTGCCCGAGGGCGAGACGGGTGAATTGGTATTCACCTCTATTACCAAAGAGGCGTTCCCGGTCATCCGTTACCGCACAAGAGATATCTGCTCGCTCAATCCCGAGCCCTGCAAGTGCGGCAGAACGCACATCCGTATGCGCAAGCCCAACGGACGCACCGACGATATGCTCATCATTCGCGGTGTCAACGTATTCCCATCGCAAATCGAGGAGGTTCTCCTCAAGGTCAGCGGCGACCAGATCACACCCAACTATCAAATCGTTGTCGACCGTGTCAACAACGTCGATACCTTCGACGTCAACGTCGAAATGAGCGAGGCATTCTTCTCGGATAACATCAAGGCAATAGAAAAATTGGAAAAGAGCATCACCGAGCAATTGCGATCTATGCTTGGCATCACCGCAAAGGTGCATCTTGTCAACCCCAAGTCCATTGTTCGCAGCGAGGGCAAGGCAAAGCGCGTGATCGACAACCGTGCCGGCAAAATTTAAGAAGGGAGACAGAAGATATGATCATCAAGCAGTTATCCGTATTTTTGGAAAATAAAAAAGGACGCATTTGTGCCGTAGCAGACCTTTTGGCACAAAATCACATCAACATTCGCGCACTCTCTTTGGCAGATACCTCCGAGTTTGGCATCCTGCGCCTGATCGTCGACAAGCCCGAGGAGGGCAAAAAGATCCTCTCCGAGGCAGGCATCGTGGTACGCGTGACCGACGTGCTCTCCCTGACCATGGAGGATACCCCCGGCAGCACCTTGGGCGTTCTTCGTTTGCTCTCCGAGAGCGGCATCAGCGTAGAGTATATGTACGCCTTTACGGCAAAATCCGACGGCAAGGCGGTTATGATCATTCAAGCCGAGGATCTGGAGGCAGCCGAGGGCATTTTGCAGCGCGGCGGCTTTCAGCAAGCCGAGATCGAAGGCATTTGATCCTTTTTTGGAGGCACCTATGCAAAACACAGTACCCGAGGGCGGCAAAAGCGCCGCTTGCTCGGTTTCGGAATTCGTTCAGATCCTGCGCCAAGCCAATATGAACGGTGCCAACCGCCTCTTTGGCGGGCACCTGATCACCTGGATGGACGAGGTCGCGGCAGTCAGCGCACGTCGCTACGCCGAGGGACCCGTTACCACCGCATGCATTGAAAATCTGCGCTTTTTGCGCCCCGCGCATCTCAACGAAACACTCGTTGTCACGGGCCGTGTCATCTTTACGGGGCGCACCTCTATGGAGGTGCTCGTCACCGCCGAGACAGAGGGGTATGACGGTGCAAGAGTGCTCATTGCCGATGCACACGTTATCCTCGTTGCTCTTGATGAGGAGGAGCATCCGCGCGCAGTCGCGCCTCTCATTCCCGTCACCGATGAGGAAAAGGCACTGTATGAAGAAGCGAAGAAACGCAGAGCAAAATAAAGAAAGGACAGCGTTATGTTAAAGATTTTAGGATTGGGAAATAGCTTTTCCTGGGATGCTACCACCTATCTCGACCGCGTAGCAGGCGACCTTTACGTTCGCAATTTGCACATTGGCGGCTGCAGCCTTGAGGGACACGTAGATAAAATTCAAAACAAAAAGGCGTGGTATGAGTTTCAGGCACAGGGCGTGAAGATCGGTGAGAAGACCGTCAGCGCCAACGACATCATCGCATCCGAGGATTGGGACTATATCACCGTTCAGCAGGTGAGCCACTATTCGGGCATGTACGAGACCTACGAGCCTTATCTGACCGAGGTTTTGGACTTCATTCGCAAGACCTGCCCCAAGGCAAAGATCATCTGGCACCAGACCTGGTCCTATGCCACCACAAGCGAGCATCCCGGTTTTGCCAACTATGATCGCGATCAGGAATTGATGTGGTCCAAAATTGAGGAATGCTCTCACCGCGCTGTCAAGGAGCACAATCTCGACGGCATCCTTGAGGTAGGCAAAGCCATTCAAACGCTTCGCCGCACACTCCCGCCCGACGGAACCGAGTTCTGCCGCGACGGCTTCCACCTTTCCTACGACTATGGTAGATACGCCGCCGCTTACGTGTGGGCAAAGTTCTTTAGCCACGATATTACCGATTTTGTGCCCGAGGGCGCAGACCCCGCACGCATCGCCGAGATCCGCCGCGTGATCGATGAGATGGAGTGAGGATACGAGCATGCTTTACACCTTACAAAATGATAAACTGACGGTCAAGGTCAGCGACGTTGGCGCCGAGATCCATTCGGTAAAACGTGAGGACTGCGAATACATTTGGGTGGGGGATCCTGCCTTTTGGTCCTCCCACGCGCCGCTTCTTTTCCCTGTGTGCGGCAGATTTTTTGAAGGGAAATACACCCACAAGGGCGAGCTCTATGAGATCGCCTGCCACGGCTTTATTCGCAAGTCACCCCTGACACTTGTGTGTGTCAATGATACTTCTATCTGTTTTTCCGTCACCTCGACGGAGGAGACCAAAAAGATCTATCCCTTTGATTTTGAACTCAAGATCTGGCATGTTCTCGAGGGCGAGAGCATTACCACGCGCTTTGAGATTGCCAACACGGGAGACGTTGTTCTGCCCGCAACCGTTGGCGGTCACCCGGGCTTTAATCTGCCCTTGGGTGGAGACGGGGAATTCGCAGACTACTATCTCGAATTCAAAAATCCCTGCACCCCCAACCAAATTGAAATTTCCCCGCGCGGACTGTTTACGGGCAAGCTGACGGCATATCCGTTGGTGGATGGCAACAAGCTCCCCCTCTCACACAAGCTGTTCGAGATCGACGGCATCTTCCTCTCTCGCATGGATAGCACCGTCACGCTCAAATCCCAAAAAAGTGCGCGCGCCGTAACCTTGGAGTACCCCGATATGCCGTATCTTGGCATCTGGCATCCCTCGGCATGCGAGGCACCCTTTGTGTGCATCGAGCCTTGGTGTGGGCTTCCCGGATACGATGGCGAAATGGAGGACATCACCACGCGCCCCAATATGTTCCACGTCCTGCCCGGCAAGGTGCAAACGGCACAGTTCAAAATGACCTTTCACTAAATAAAAAACAACAAGAGAACTGCTCCCAAAGTGGTTCTCTTTTTTAAAAAAGTTACTTTTTACCATATAGAAAGCACATAATGCCATAGACAAATCACGCGTGCTGTGCTATACTGTAGGCAGATAAGACCGTTTTCTTTTTGAAAAGGAGGAACCAAAATGAAAAAGATATCTCTTTTGTTGGCGATGGGGCTTTTGCTCGGCCTTTTGCCGGCGTGCCACGCAGGCGATGATACACCTGCCGTCACCACTCCCGATGTGACCACCCCAAATGCCACACCTGAGGAAACCACGCCTGAAGCAACCACCCCCGAGACGACCACTCCCGAGGAGACCACTCCTGCGCCTATCCTACCCGAGACTCCCAAGAGCTTTCATTTGGAGATCGGCGAGCCGATCGTGGTAACGCAAGGGGCTGTTGGTGACAACGCATGGGGACACAATCAGTTCCCGGGACTTTCTTACACGCTTGATGGCAACATTCTTGCCACGTGGTGTTATTCCAATGATACTATTGACGACTACGTTGATGTATATCGAAAAAAGGTCTCGACCGACGGTGGCTTGACCTGGAGCGATGACGCCTCTCTTTGCATGGTTCCCGATAAGCTCCAAATGAACAACGGCAAGTATTTTGCAGGCTTTGAGCGCGCCAACGCGCACTACGCTACTTGGCAAAACGAATACACGCCTGCCATGACGTGGGGAACGAATGGCGGCTATAAGCTTTATTTTGCCGAGGATATGCCCAAAAATGATGACACCACCGTTTGGGGCTACGAATACGATCCCGACACCAATACTACAGAGAAATTTGAGTGCACCATCAACTGGCCGCACGCTCCTCTGACGGAGTTTCCCGGCGGCAAGATCTATCCTATGACGCAAATGTTCGCATTGAGCCAGGATAGCATTATCATTGTAGACGGTGTCATGTATCTGGCAATGTATTTTTACGGCTTCAACTGCTATTCCGCTACACGCGAGTACGCGGTTGCCGATTTTTGCAAATATTATTCCACCTACATCTTTTCTTCCGAGGATAACGGCCGCACGTGGAATTGGCTCTCGCAGCTCATTCCCACGTCCGACATCAAATTCTCCGAGGGACTTTGCGAGCCCAATCTCAACGTTATGCCCGATGGCTCGATTATGATCCTGATGCGCAGCGGCGGCGATAGCAAGCCCTGTTATTGGGCGCGCTCCACCAACATGTGCAAGTCCTGGAGCGTGATCAAAAAGTTTGATGATATTGGTGTACTGCCGCAAATGGTAACGCTCGGTTGCGGGGTTTCCATTGCAACCTACGGTCGCCCCTATATGCGCATTCGCGCAACGTCCGATCCTACGGGCAAAAAGTGGCAGGAAGCCCAGACCTTTGACCTCGCCTCCGGTGAGAATAATACCTCGTGCTACTATACCGACCTACTCGCGCTGGATGATACCCACGCCCTGTGGATCTATTCCGATTTCAAATATCCCAACGCCGATGGCGTTCCCGTTAAGTCAATCGTCGTCCGTGTCATCACGGTTGTGTTTGATGAGTGATGGAGGGGCTTTTGTGGGGGGAACTTCTTGAGAGAAGTTCCCCCCACACCCCCCTCAAGAACTTTCTAACAAAAAAACAAAATAGTGTCGTTGGTTTACAAACAGACGGTTTGCAGGAGCGCACATGGGATGTTGTTTTTTTGGTTTCGATTTTTTTCTACAAATATTTCCATAGTTATTGACATGGGGGGAAATGCGTTGTATAATGTAGTTGCCCAAATTTTGAAAGAGAGGTAAAAATTATGAAGCTTTCCCGCATTCTTTCCGTTGTGCTGGCGCTCGTGCTGGCTCTGTCCATGGCCTCCTGTGACTTTATTTCCAATTTGATTAAGGGTACAGAGAGCACAACCCCCGAAACCACCACCGAAGCAACTACTCCCGAAGCAACCACCCCCGAGAACACCGAGAACCAAACTCCCACTCTGAGCACTCCCAAGGAAATCATGGATGCTGCTTTTGCACTCCCCGAAGGCGCAGCTTTTGAAGAAGAAGTTACCCTGACAGGTATTGTTCTTGCAAGCACCTACAACCCCAAAAAGAGCAATGCAAACGTTTACTTCATTGTAGACGGTATGGTTGATACTCCCATGTATGCTTACGGTGCAAAGGGAGAAGGCGTTGAGGGACTTAAGGCAGGCTATACCGTTACCGTTACCGGCATCATCAAAAACTACAACGGTCTTGTAGAGTTTGATAAGCCCCAAGTTACCTCTATTGTTGAGGGCACCGAGGAAGATCTTCCCGCAACCTCTTTTGCAACCGTAGCTGACGTTATCAACGCAGCTTACGAGCTTGCACCCGGCCGCGCACTTGGCGGTCTGTTCACCATGACAGGCGTTGTTGTTGGCTACACCTACAACACACTTTACGGCGATGCAAACGTTACCATTGCTGTTGAGGGCTGCGAAGATAAGCCTATGTACTGCTATCAGGCAAAGGGCCAAGAGGCAGGCAACATTCAAATCGGCGATACCATCACCGTTAAGGGTATGATCAAGAACCACCAGGGCACGGTTGAGCTTGATAACCCCCGTATTCTCTCTCGCGTTGCAGGTTCCCTTGAAGATCTCCCTGCAGAGACCGATCCCGAAAAGATTCTGACCGCAGCTTATGCCCTCGAGGACGGCCAATCCATCACAGGCGTATTTGTACTGACAGGTACTATTACCAGATATGAATTCAACCCCGAGTTTGGCGATGCAGGCATCGTTATCGTGGTTGAGGGCTTTGAGGATATGCCTATGTTCTGTTTCCAGACCAAGGGCGTTGGCGTAGAGAACCTCAAGGTTGGCGACGTGATCACCGTTACTGCTACGGTCATCAAGAATTATATGGGCACCATCGAATTCGACAAGCCCGGTTTCAAATTGGTAACCGAATAATTTTATTGAACCAATAGAGACAAAACAAAGGGATAGCAACTTTACGCTATCCCTTTTCTTTATTCTCTTTTTATGAGTGCTTTTTTGAAGGGGTGCGGGGGAACTTTTTTCGCTGAAAAAAGTTCCCCCGCAATCATTCCCCAAACACCCTTACGCCCAAGCCATGGTGGTGGGTTTTTCTTCTTCGATGATGATGTTCTTGGTGAAAGCAACTGCCTTGCGCAGACCTTCGTCAATGCTCATAACGCTATCCTCGTGCTCGATGGAGAGGACGCGGTCATAGCCGCAGAGGCGGAGATTGGAAACGAGGTCACGCCAGTAGATTTCGTCGTTGCCGTAGCCAACGGTGCGGAACACCCACGAACGGTGGAGCTCGTCGCTGTAGTGCTTGGTGTCAAGCACGCCGTTCTTTGCAACGTTGTATTTGTCAATCTTGGTGTCCTTTGCGTGAACGTGGTAGATAGCGCCCTCAAGCTCGCGAATAGCGGCAACGGGGTCGATGCCTTGCCAAATGAGGTGAGAGGGGTCAAAGTTTGCGCCAAGAACAGGTCCAACTGCTGCGCGCAGAGCGAGCAGAGTTTCGGGATTGTAAACGCAGAAGCCGGGGTGCATTTCAAATGCGATGTGGGTTACGTTGTGCGCCAGAGCAAACGCTCCTGCTTCTTTCCAATAGGGAATGAGCTTTTCGTTCCATTGCCATTCTTTGATAGCAAGGTAGTCATCGGGCCACGCGCAGGTTACCCAGTTGGGGTACTTTGCGGTCTCGCAGTCGCCGGGGCAACCCGAGAAGGTGATGATGGTGTCAATGCCCATCTTCTCGGCGAGAAGGACAGCGTTGCGGAAGTCCTTGTCGTATTGAGCGGCAATCTCCTTGTTGGGATGCAGAGCATTGCCGTGAGCGGCAAGAGCGCATACCTCAACGTCGTACTTTTTGAGCAGTGCGATGAACTCGTTGTACTTGTTTTCGTCAGCAAGCAGCTCTTCAGGGTTGCAGTGGGCCTTGCCGGGGTAGCCGCCGGCACCAAGCTCAACAGTGTGAACGCCAAGACCGGTCAGAATTTGCAGAGTCTCTTCCAAGCTCTTTTGCCCGTAAAGATTTGCTAAAACACTTAATTTCATAGTCGTTTCCTCTTTTCTTTATGTATGAATTTTTAAATACTTTTCGTGTTTGGCGGGGCGTCCTCGCATCCCACACAAAGGTAAATCAACTTTCTTAGCGGATGGGGTCTTGGTGGTGCCCAGCGGCTCGCGATAGCAAGGCGCGACGCTTTGCGAGCGCCTCTACCGTCCATCCGTTTGTACCGAATTTACTTTTGAAAATATGTTAGGAAAGTTTTTGGAGGTGTCGGAACCTTTTTTCAAAAAGGTTCTGCCAAACCCGTCCTTCTTATTTAACCTCTATTGGATTTGAAACGAGCGTTCTATCCATAACCGCGCGCATGCGGGAGAGGGCAAAGGCGTAGTAATCTTCGAGGGGCATAGCGGCATAACGCTCGTGGGTGTGCCACTGAGGGGGATTGCCGCGGGTGAGCTCGCACATCAGGACTCCTTCGTAGGAAGAAGCATCAATGCGATCCATGACACTCTTCCAATCTACAAGACCGTCACCCATGGTCAGGTGAAAATCGTTTTCCCAAGTCATGTTGGGGTCGTAAACGCCAAAGTTATCGTTAAAGTGGGTGTGGCAGAGCTTTTCGCCATAGAGAGCCATCATATCCTTGCCACCGTTGTAGCA
>JAZNYU010000255.1:0-1865 GCA_045594605.1 Eubacteriales bacterium | reverse complement strand
AGTTTGCGGTCAAGGCATTTACGATCATCCCCTTACCGTTATTACAAGACAAGAATATTTTAACTATGAGCTGCGCTTTGACGAGTGCTGGACATTGGCAGAAGAGCTTGCAGGCGACCGCAAGGAATTCGTTCACCGTTCTGCACTGCAATGGCGTTTGGCAAAGCTTTACCTGCATCCCAACGCAACCGAGGCTGCTGCATTTATTGCGGAAGCAAAAGCCCTTGGCGTTGTTTGGAAGGAAGGACAACCCAACGTACAGTCAAGCTCTGATCTTTCCCTGAGCCCCTACTATTGGAAATACGGAAGCTGATTGACAAAAACAACACGGGAATAAAATTATGAATAAAACACTGACTACTGTATCTATTACATCGGGCAATGAATCCACCGCTCTTTTTGCCGCAGGAGAGCTGCAAAAGTATTTGCAAAAGAAGGGCGTTTCGGTTGCCGAGGGCGGTTACCCGATTTCGATCGTTGTTGACCCATCCTTAGCACAGGACAGCTACAAAATTGAAGCCGGTGCGAACGGCATGACCCTCAAGGGAGATGCCAACGGCGTGCTTTACGGCGTTTATAACTTTTTGGAAGCATACGCCGGTATTCGCTTCTTTACTCCCACGCTGGAGATTTGCCCCAAGGGGGATGTTGTCATCCCCCACGGGCTTGTGCTGGAGCACAACCCCGCCATCAAGGCGCGCCGCCTGACCTGGCGCAGCATTCAAAAAAGCACCGATTGGTGCGCAAAGAACGGTGTTAACATTTGTGACGCCGAGTTTGGCGAGGAGCTTGGCGGCTCACGCCTCAACTACGGTAAGCTGTTTGTGCACACCATCAACATCCTTGCCGAAACCACCTACCCCTACCCCGCCTATGGCACCAACCCCTGCCTGACCGACCCCGCTGTTTTGGATAAGGTCATTCAAAACGTGCGCAAGGCACTTGAGGAAAACCCCAAGATCAACATCGTGTCGGTCTCGCAAAACGACTTTAACGGCCACTGTAAATGCCCCAACTGTCGCAAGATAGAAGAAGAGGACGGCACCCCCGCAGGTCCTCTGATCCGCTTTGTCAACAAGGTTGCAGAAAACCTTGAGGCAGATTATCCGCACCTGACGGTTGATACGCTCGCTTACCAGTACACGCAAAAAACGCCGGCGGTCACAAAGCCGCGCCACAACGTGTGCATTCGCTTGTGCTCCATCAACTGCTGCTTTACACATCCGCTGGGCAACAGCGAGTGTGCCAACAGTAAAAGGTTTTACGAGGACATTGTCGGCTGGGGCAATATCTGCAACAAGCTGCACATCTGGGACTACACAACAAACTTCCATTATTATATTTCCACCTTCCCCAACCTCGACGTGATCCACAAGAACATGCGCTTCTTTGCCGAAAACCACGTGGTTTCGATGTTCCCGCAGGGAAACGGCCAGGGAGAATCGGGCGAGTTTGGCGAATTGCGCACTTACCTTCTTGCCAAGCTGATGTGGGATCCCTACATGAGCGAGGAGACCTACTACGGGCTTATGGATGCGTTTCTTGCCGCTTACTACGGTGACGGTTGGAAATACATTCGCAAATTCATCGACAAGACCACCGAGCTTGCCGCAAATGGCGGCTTCAGGGTCAACAAGGACGAGACCGAGGGCGCAGCCGTTTGCGGACAAGGTATTTACGGTCACCCCTTTACCGCCATCACACGCGGTGAGTACCTTGAGAACGAGGCTCTGTTTGAGGAGTGGTGGAACCGCGCAGCAGAGCTTGCAGGCGATCGCCTTGAGTACGTCAAGCGCTCGATGATGCAATGGCGACTGACAAAGCTCTACCTGCACCCCAACGCCGAGGAAGCCCAAAAGCTGATC
>JAZNYU010000254.1:0-2056 GCA_045594605.1 Eubacteriales bacterium | reverse complement strand
TCGGTGCGGTGATATTTGTTTTCCAAAAAGGGACGATCCTTCAAAAATGATTCGGTCATAATCTGCCTCCAATCAAAGATTATTTTCATTATATCATGTCCTTGCAAAAAGGTCAATGTTTTTTTCAAAACGACTTGACTTTTTCGATCCTCTGATTTATAATAACAACAGATCCATGAAAGGGGCATTCAAATGAAGCTGTTGGAGTTGGAAACACCGCACTTTACACGCATCGTTTTGGCAATTTTGGTCCATGAGGGAGCTACGATACACAAAAATCGTCCCTCCCATGGCTTTGCTCTGCGCGTAAATGGGAGTTGCAATTATGTTTTTGAGAACGGAAAAACCTATACACCAAGTGCAAACGAATTGATCTATCTCCCCAAGGGCTCCTCCTATTGCGTGGAAACGCTGGAGCCCGGGGAAACCTATGCCATCAACTTTGAGTTGGATTCGCTTGACATTTTCGAACCTTTTATCATACGCCCCCGTAACCCATCCGCCATGTTAGAGAGTTTTCGAAGCGCAGAAGCCGCCTGGCGAAAGCGCCGTACGGGCTATTATCTTGAGTGCATGTCTGCGCTCGCGTCAATTTTTATGCAGCTGCAAAAGGACGCGGCACGCGATTACGTATCGGGCAAAGCCACCGACACCGTGCGCACTGCTCTACGCTATATTTCGGAGCAGTATACCGATTCCGAGCTCCGCATTCCGCAAATCGCAACTCATTGCAAAATAAGTGAGGTCTATTTGCGCCGTCTGTTTGATCGAGTGCTTGGAACGTCGCCTTCCTCTTACATTCTGGATCTGCGCTTGCAACGCGCAAAATCACTTATTGAGGCAAAACTTTATTCCATGCAGCAGGTAGCCGCACTTTCTGGATTTTCCGACTACACCTATTTCAGCCGCACCTTTAAAAAGAAATTCGGCACATCGCCGCAGGATTATCGGGAGTAAAAACAGTAACACACCCTACAACAGAAAAAAGTACCGAGTCGTTTGCTTTTTCAGCTTGGCTCGGTACTTCTTGTATATTTTCATCGCAACGTAACAGAAGATCAATTCATCGGTCTTGCGAAATTGGGTAGCGCGTTCCCGTTCTCATCTCGGTTAATGGGAATTGCTTTCAGGTGAAAGCGGATGCTGCCGCAAGGGCAGGATAGATCCATTTCATATTTTTCCGTCATCCCCCGGTAGGTAAAATCGCCACCGCAACGGATCACCTCACACCACGTAAACAGTTCCGTCATCACTCTTGGGCACATTCCAACGGGACAGGCATAGGAAAAAGAGAACACATGGCCCGTTTCCAAGCCGACTCTGCAATTGCTTGCCTTCCCCTCAATGACCGTCAATTCAAATTTCCAATCCTCAACAACCCATGCTCTCATATCCGATGCTCCTTTTCTATCCTCTCATTGCGCGCATATCTCATCACGCCTCGTCGCTCGGTACAACAATTGCCAAAATGATATACGCCAAAACGCCCGCACCGCCAAGTGCGGTCAAAAGAACAAGACCGAGTCTGACCAACGTCGGATCAATACCAAAATACTCGGCAATTCCACCACATACGCCCGAAATCATTTTATTGCGCGAGGATCTGTAAAGGTTCTTTTTGAAATTTTCTCTCGGAGCTTTTCCCCCACCAACAGAGGTTCCGCATTGCGGACAAAAAACGGCATCCTGCGGCAGCTCCGCTCCACATTTTTTACAGTACATGGTTGTTTTCCTTTCGTTTGATTTATATCTGCATTCAGTATATCATAATTTATCAAAAAAAGCAATAGAAACAACTAAATTTCATTCCAAGCGCATAAAAAATAAAAGCAGATACCTCGTTACGGCATCTGCTTTTATTTGGTATAAATGTGATAAAAGGTAAACAATTGAGGGAAAAGAGAACAAATGTTCTGTTTTTTTGTTGGGAGGGACTCAGAACCCAAGCGTGCGTCATATGCAGACTTCCCCTCAGTCACCTTGCGCACGCTATTGCAAATTGCTCCGCAATTCGCAGGGGCTCTCGCTCGTTGGTCACGTAAAACAAGAACGGACA
>JAZNYU010000253.1:0-14250 GCA_045594605.1 Eubacteriales bacterium | reverse complement strand
TGCTTTTTTCCATTGCAATCAGAGCAAGTAACCTTTTGGGTGTCACGACAAACTGTGCAATCATAAACACAGGATGTGAACAGAAACAACACACCAAGTGCCATTGCTAACAAGATGAAAAAAGATACTGTTCTTTTCATTTCTCTTTTCCTTTCCGTAGCACATTTGTAACGCAAACTGCTTTTTTCAAAATAAGCAATATTGGGTTATTTTACTTTTTTCAGTCCCCAGATGCGGTCGGCGTACTCCTCGATGGAGCGGTCGGCGGCGAACTTGCCTGCCGCTGCAATGTTGAGTAGCGACATACGATTCCACGCATCCTTGTTTGCATAGGCGTCGATCATTGCCTTGTGCGTTTGATAATAGGACTCGAAGTCTGCCATGCACATATAGGGGTCTGCCACACCGTGGCCGTTGTTGAGCAGGTATGCGGCAATGTCGGCAAAGGATTCGCCTGCAAAGCCTGTGGAAAGATATTTGATGATGCGGATGAGTCTATCGTTGGAGATATAATAGTTGGCAGCGCGATAACCGCTCAACCAAAGCTGCTCCACCTCATCGGCGGTGAGACCGAAGATGAAGATGTTTTCTGCTCCAACCGCCTCTTGCATTTCCACGTTGGCACCGTCGAGTGTACCGATGGTGAGAGCGCCGTTGATCATCAGCTTCATGCATCCCGTACCGCTCGCCTCTTTGCCCGCAAGCGAGATCTGTTCGCTGATCTCTGCCGAGGGAATGAGCGCCTCTGCCATGCTCACACTGTAGTTTTCAAGGAACACCACGTTGAGCTTTTCTTTGATCTTGGGGTTTTGGTCGATGTCCTTGCTGATCATGCAAAGCAGCTTGATGATGCGCTTTGCCATATCGTAGCCGGGCGCGGCTTTTGCACCAAAGATAAAGGTTTGGGGCTGCATTTCAAGGTCGGGATTCTCTTTGAGGTCGAGATACAGACCAATGATGTTAAGCGCGTTGAGCAGCTGTCTCTTGTATTCGTGCAAGCGCTTGATCTGCACGTCAAAAACAGAGTGCGTGTCAATGATCTTGCCGGTCTTTTCTCTCACCAGCTTGGCAAATTTGACCTTGTTATCGTGCTTGATGGCACGCACGCGGTCGCGCACGGTGGCATCATCGGCAAACTTGGCAAAGTCGGAAAGAGACTCGGGGTGGTGGCGGTAGTCGGTACCGATGCACTCATCGAGCAGCTCCGCCAAGCCGGGGTTGGAGTAGCACAGCCAGCGGCGGTGTGCAATGCCGTTGGTAACGTTATCGAATTTGTAGGGGTACAGGCGGTAGAAATCCTTAAAGGTGGAATCCTTGAGGATGCTTGAATGCAGCTCGGATACGCCGTTGACAGAGTGCGAGCCAATGACCGAAAGGTTCGCCATTCTGACCTGTCCGTAGCCGACAACGCTCATGCCGGAGATGCGGTTCCAGTTGCCCGGGAATGCGTTCCATGCCTCGCGGCAGAAGCGCTCGTTGATCTCTTTGACGATCATATAGATGCGCGGCAGCTTGAGGCGGAAGAGGTCCTCGTTCCAGCTCTCCAGTGCCTCGGGCATGACTGTGTGATTGGTGTAAGAAACGGTACGTGTGACGATATCCCACGCCTTTTCCCAAGAGAAGAAATAGTCATCCACAAGGATGCGCATCAATTCGGGAATACAAAGTGCGGGGTGGGTATCGTTGATGTGGATAGCGACCTTTTCGGGCAGGTTATCAAGCTTGCCGTAAACCGCCATGTGGTCGCGGATGATGCTTTGAATGGATGCCGAAACCAGGAAATACTGCTGCGACAGACGGAGCAGCTTGCCCTCGGTGTGATTATCCGAGGGATAGAGCACCTTGGAGATGATCTCGGCGTTTGTGCTCTGCTCCACCGCTTGGGTGTACTGTCCTTGGGTAAAGAGGCGCATATCAAATTTTTGAATGTTTCTGGCTCTCCAGAGGCGGAGCTGGCTGACAGCCGCGCTATCTGCTCCCGAAATCATCATATCGTAAGGAACTGCCTCGATCTCCTCGGCATCCTCGTAAAGGATCTCGCAATGTCCGTCAAGCTTCCATTCCTCTTTGACTCTGCCGCCAAAGCGGACCTTGTAGGTGCGGTCGGTGCGGGGCGCGAGCCAGACCTCGCCGCCGGGCAGCCACACGTCGGGGGTTTCTACCTGAATACCGTCAACGATCATTTGCTTGAAAAGTCCGTATTCGTAGCAGATAGAAAAGCCTGTGGCGGGATAGTCGAGCGAGGAAAGTGAGTCCATAAAGCAGGCGGCAAGTCTGCCAAGACCGCCGTTGCCAAGGCCTGCGTCGGGTTCGCATTCGTAAAGATCCTCAAGATCAAAGCCGAGCTTTTTGAGGGCCTTTTGATATACCCCTGCAAGGCCGAGATTGTGCAGATTGGTTTTGAGCGAACGCCCGAGCAAAAACTCCATGCACATATAATAGACGCGCTTTGCCCCTGCCTCGTTGACCTTTTTCTTGTAGGCGGAGCGCTTGTCGCTCAGAATATTCTTGACGGTGATGGCGGTTGCTTTGTACATTTGGTCGCGAGACGCTTCCTTTGCGCTGCATCCAAAATGGCGTTGCAAAACGCCCTCGATAAGCTGTTTGACTTCGGTACTGTTTGGATTGTAATTCATAATTGATTAGGGCCTCCGTGGGGTAACTATTGGTGTTTTTTGTTTTTAAAGGTTGTAACAAACAATCCCTCAGTCAGCCGTTGGCTGACAGCTCCTTTTACACAAGGGAGGTGGCATTTTCGCAAGAAAATGACGGAGGGATTGTTCCTATCCGTTTTACAGTTCTCTATACATCTGCAAATACTGTTGTGCAGAGGTGTTCCAAGAGAAGTCGGTGTTCATAATTTTGGTGACGAGCCTTTGACGCAGGTCGGGGGTGTTCCAAAGAGCGATGGCTGCCTCGCTTCTCTCACGCAGCTCGTCTGCGCGGTAGTTGGCAAAGGTAAAGCCGTTGCCCTTCATTTCGTCGCCGTCCATCCAGAACGGCTTGATGGAATCGTACAGTCCGCCCGTCTCTCTGACAACGGGAATTGCGCCGTAGCGCGATGCGATCATTTGCGAAAGTCCGCAGGGCTCGCTCTTGGACGGCATCAAAAAGATGTCGGTTGCCGCATAAATGCGCTTGGAAAGGTCGCGGTCATAGGTGATGAGCGCGCGCACCTTTTCGGGGTAAGCGGCTTGCAGGTCAAGGAAGAGCTTTTCGTAATGCTCCTCTCCCTTGCCGAGCACGATGAGCTGGACGTCGTTGTTACCAACGATATCCCAAATGCACTCGGAAACGATGTCAAGCCCCTTGTGGGATGCCAAGCGCGAAATGATGGCAAGCAGGGGGACGTCGCCCCGCTCGGGGAGTCCGACCTCTTTTTGCATCGCTTTTTTATCAAGCGCCTTGCCCCCCATATCGTCGGGCGTAAAGCCAGCCATCAGGACAGGGTCGCCCTCGGGGTTGTAATAGGTGTAGTCGATGCCGTTGAGGATGCCGCGCAGCTTGTGGGCGTTATCTCGCAGGCAATACTCCAGACCGTGTGCGTATTCGGGGGTTTTGATCTCCTCGGCGTAGCGCGGGCTGACGGTGGACACCGCATCGGCACACTCGATAGCAGCCTTCATCAAATTGATGCAGCCGCTGTATTCCATGAGCGAGCGAGACTCCTCGCCAAGCGCAAAGACGTCGCCCAGAATAAAGGGATCGTACTTGCCCTGATACTCGATGTTATGAATAGTGAAAACGGTTTTGATGTTTTGGTATTCGGGAAGATGGCGGTAGTAGCGATTGAGATAGACCACCGAAAGCGCCGCCTGCCAGTCGTGTGCGTGCAGAACGTCGGGATAGTAATTGAGATGGTGCATCAATTCGGGAATGGCTTTGCAAAAGTATGCATATCGCTCACCGTCATCAAAAAATCCATAAAGCGCGGGGCGCTTGAAATAGTATTCGTGGTCGATGAAATAATACTTGACGCCATCTTTTGTAAGACTGTGAACACCGCAATACTGCTGACGCCACGCAAGAGAGACCTGGAAGGTTGCCTCTTTTTTCATTTGTGCGCGCCATTTTTCGCTCACCGCCCCATACAAGGGGAGAACGACCGAGACCTCTGCCTCGCCCGTTGCAGCCAGTGCTGCAGGAAGCGAACCCATAACGTCGCCAAGTCCTCCCGTGGCGGCAAACGGCATTGCCTCTGCGCCAACGAATAAAATTTTTTTCATAGTCTTATCCTTTCTTTGCATTCTCACAAAAAAATGCTGTTCCCTATTCGGCATCAAACCGTTGCTCCCTTGTCGATAAAGAAGGGCATGGTTTCGTGTCCCGAGAGGGTGCGGCCTTCTTTGATGATGACGTTTTTGTCAGCTACCACGCAGTTCAGGGTTACGTTCGAGCCTACGTAGGTATCCTGCAACAGGATGCAGTTTTTGACTACCGAGCCGCGGCCTACGTGTACGCCACGGAAGATGATGGAGTTTTCTACCTCTCCCTCAATGGTGCAGCCGTCGGCGATCATGCTGTTGCTGACCTTTGCGGAAGAATCGTATTTGGTGGGCGCACTGTTGCGCACCTTGGTAAAGATCTGGCGGTCGCAGTTGGCAAACAGATCGGCGCGAACGTCCTCATCGAGCATCTTCATGGAAATGTTGAAGTAGCTCTCAAGAGAATTGATGGATGCGCAAAAACCGTCGAACACGTATGCGTGAATGTTCTTCTTTTTGAGCTGACGGATCAGGATGTCATGCGAAAAGCTTGTGTAACGGTGTGCAATGGAATCGGAAACGATGTTTTGCAGATCCGCACGGCTGACGACCATCAGGTAGGTGTTTGCATAATAGCTACCCTTTGTGGGAGCGGTGTAGGAGAGCGAGGTAACTCTGCCGTCCTCATCAATGCCGAGCACGTCGGCGTTTTGACCGAACAGAGAATCCTTTGCGTTGACCTTTTTGGCAACCAGCGTAATGTACGCCCCTGTGCGAATGTGCTCCTCGATAACCGCAGAGAGGTCGATGTTCATGATTACGTCGCAATCGCTGAGCACGATGTAGTCGGCGCCGCAGCGGTTGATAAAGTTGGCAGAGCCCATCAGTGCTTCAAGTCTGCTCTCGTAGAGCTTGCCTGCGGCGTGGTTCTCGTAAGCGGTAACGTAAGGGGGCAGGAGCTTGATGCCGCCCGAACGGCGTGCCAGATCCCAGTCCTTGCCCGCGCCGATGTGGTCCATCAGCGATTGGTAATTGTAGTGCGTAACGACACCAACGGTTGTGATGTCGGAGTTGACCATGTTGGAAAGCGGAAAATCGATCAGGCGGTAGCGGCAACCAAAGGGAATGCTTGCCGTGGTGCGGCGACGCGTCATTTCGGGAAAGCCTTGCTCCTGCTTGTTAGAAAAAATCAAACCTGCAACAGTCATTGTTCTCTACCTCCTTTTAGTTTTCGGAGAGCATGGCGCCGGGGGCAACTGCCTCACCTGCTCCAATGCTGACCTCGGCACCCACTACGGCAATAGCAGCTCCGTTTTCGCGCGGAGCCCCAACGGTGGCTTTTTTGCCAATGGTTACCTTTTCGTCCAAAATTGCATATTGAACGGTTGCGCCGTCCTCAATTGTGGTATCGTTCATAATGACGCTATCCTCTACAACGGCACCCTTGCCGACGTAGACGTTAGCACCCAGCACGCTGTTTTTGACCGTGCCGAAAATTTGGCAGCCTGCCGTAACGGATGCGTTCTCCACAACGGCACCCTTCGCGATGTACTGCGGGGGTTGTGCTGCGTGGCGACTGTAAATTCTCCAGGACTCGTCAAGAAGTGAGAATGCAGGCTCGTCGCCCAAAAGATCCATGTTGGCTTCCCAAAGGGATTGGATCGTTCCAACGTCCTTCCAGTATCCCTCAAACGAGTAGGACATCATCTTCTCGCCCGATGCAAGCATGGTGGGGATAATGTTTTTGCCAAAGTCGTTAGCGGATTCCGGATCGTCGTTGTCAGCCCTCAGATATGCCTCGAGCTTATCCTTGGTGAATACGTAAATACCCATGGATGCCTTGGTGCTATCGGGGTTCTTGGGTTTTTCGGTGAATTTGAAGATAGAGCCATCCTCTCGGGTGCTCATAATACCAAAGCGGCTGGCTTCCTCAATCGGGACGTCAAGCACGGCGATGGTGCAAGCCGCACCGCTCTTTTTGTGCTGCTCCAGCATTTTGGCGTAGTCCATTTTGTAGATGTGGTCGCCCGAGAGAATGAGCACGTATTTGGCATCATAGCGGTTGATAAACTCCATGTTTTGCCAAATAGCGTTTGCAGTTCCGCGGTACCAGTCGGCACCGCTCTGCCCTTGATAGGGTGCGAGGATCTGCACACCGCCAAAGCGGCGGTCAAGATCCCAGGAAAGTCCGTTGCCGATATACTCGTTGAGGAGCAAGGGACGGTATTGGGTGAGGACGCCGACGGTATCAACACCCGAGTTGATGCAGTTGGAAAGAGGAAAATCAATAATGCGGTATTTGCCGCCAAACGATACGGCAGGCTTTGCGGTTTTTTGGGTCAGTGCGAAGAGTCGGCTGCCTTGCCCTCCCGCCAAGAGCATGGCAACACATTCTTTTTTCTTGAACATGGTGCGCGTTTCCTCCTTGAGATTTTTATATAATTTATTTGGATTTTTAATATTTTTGATTACAGGTGACCGATCGCTTTCGGCGGCAGCAAGCCACCGCCCTACAGGTTATTTTTTCACCCTGCACTCTGCCCTCTGCACTTTGCACTTTTTCAGCACCACCGCGCCCATGGGGGGCAGGGTGATGGTGACGGCGCGCTCGTAACCGCGGGGCATTGTGCATTTTTGGGCGGTAAGAACACCGGGGTTGACGTCTCCACCGCCGCCGAATTCGGTGGCGTCGCTGTTGAAAACTTCCTCGTACTTGCCCGCCTTGGGAACGGCAGCAAGGAAGCCCTCGCGGCGAACGGGCAGGAAGTTGAGAAATACGATCAGCTCTTCCCCGTTTTTGGCAATACGTCTGTAAGAAAGAATGCTCTCTTGGCTGTTGTCGGGGTCGATCCACTCAAAGGATGCAGGTCCTTCGTCAGCATTCCAGAGCGCGGGGTTTTGCAAATAGAATTGGTTGAGGCGCGAGACGAACAACTGATACTTTGCGTGCATATCATAATCAAGCATGAACCATTCTATGCCGTTGTCGTAATCCCACTCGCGGAACACGCCAAGCTCCGAGCCCATAAAAAGCAGCTTTTTGCCCGGGTGCGTCATCATATAGGTGAGATAAGCGCGCGCGCCTGCAAACTTGGTTTCATACTCTCCCGCCATTTTGTCAAGCAAGGACTTTTTGCCGTGCACCACCTCGTCGTGCGAGATAGAAAGCACAAAGTGCTCGCTGAAAGCGTACATAATGGAAAAGTTCATTTTGCCGTGGTGATAGGAGCGCCACAGGGGGTCTTCTTTAACGTAGGCAAGCGTATCGTTCATCCACCCCATGTTCCACTTGTAGGAAAAACCAAGACCGTCGTTTTCAAATCCCGTGATCTGCACGATCGCTGCGGATTCCTCGGCAATGGTCATAACGTCGGGGTGGTTGGCGGCAAGATAGCCGTTCATTTTTTTGAAGAACGCGATCGCCTCAAGATTGCGATTGTCGCCGTAAATGTTGGGTGTCCACTCGCCGGGGGCTTTGTCATAATCGAGATAGAGCATTGCCGCCATGGCATCTACGCGAAGCGCGTCGACGTGGTATTCCTTGAGCCAATAGACGGCGTTGGAGATGAGAAAGCTTTGCACCTCCTCGCGGCCAAGGTCAAAGCAACGCGTGCCCCAGCCCTTGTGCTCCTGGCGATCCAGTCCTTGGTATTCGTAGAGGGGCTGTCCGTCAAATTCGTAAAGCCCGTGCGCGTCCTTTGCAAAGTGCGCGGGTACCCAGTCAAGAATGACGCCGATACCTGCCTCGTGCATAGCATCTACAAACGCCATAAAATCTTTTGGGGTGCCGTAACGGGACGTTGGTGCGTAATATCCGCAAACCTGATAGCCCCAGGAGCCGTCAAAAGGATACTCACTGACAGGCATCAATTCGACGTGTGTGTACCCCATTTGCTTGAGGTAGGGGGCAAGGTCGCCTGCCGTTTCGGCGTAAGAGTAATAGCTGCCGTCGTCGTGTCTCTTCCAGGAGCCGAGGTGCAGCTCGTAAATGTTGATGGGTTGCGCGAGATAGTGGGCACGGTCAAAATGCTTTTTGCGGTATTTAAGCCAGCCCGCATCGCGCCACGTATAGCCGCTGATGTCACAAATAAGGGATGCCGTTTCGGGCGGACGTTGCATCGAAAAGCCGTATGGATCTGCTTTGAGAAATTCGCGACCGTGATTGCGAATGCAGTATTTGTAGCACTGCCCCATCACCACGCGATCCAGCGGCAGGGAGAGCTCCCATACACCACCCTCGGTTGCGCGGAGCATGGGATCGGCATCGCGATTCCAACCGTTGAAGTCGCCGCACACCGAAACGAAATCGGCGTTGGGCGCCCAAACACGAAAGACAAACTTGTCTCCCTCGCGGTGCGCGCCAAGATATTCGTATGCCTGAAAGTTGGTGCCCTGGTGGAACAGATATGCCGCCAACTCCTGCGGATTTGTTTCGGGTGTTGCGTTTTTGGTCTTTTTCACAAGCGTCTCTCCTTTTTTCCAAAATCAAACAACGGTAGTATGTGCAAAATTCGCCCCGTTATCCTTTTTCTGTTTTTTGAGGGGCAAAAAGCGCGGTTCTCCATTGTTTATTTTATCACAGTTTTTTGCACTTGTCAATGCGCGCGAGAGAGAAAATCCCGCCTTTATAACAAGAAAATTCAATATATTTCTCGCGCACGCGCGAAAATCAGACAAAAAACGCGCTTCTTCGGGCAATTTGTACCCCCTACCTTTTCACTCTGCACTCTTCACTCCCTGCCCTGCCACCATATCACCCGTAGGGTAACCTCTCTACTTGTTAGGGAGATTGGCGCACCCGAGGGCGAGAGCGTTAACACCTCACCCGTAGGAAAGGTCAGGACGGTGTTTTCCCCTACCCTTTGCACGCTTGCGGCATCCCCGTCCCTCAAAAACGCAGTCACGGGTCGCAAAAAGCCCGACATTGCATCGGCTTCACAAGAGAAAGAAAGCTCCCCCAAGGTCACCTCACAGGTCTTGCCGTCACTCACCAAAACAATGCCGCAAAGGGATGCGGGCGAGAGATATTCCACACGCACGCGCTCGCCGCCCGGAGAAAGCTCTATGGCGGCGGAAAAGGAGACCCCGCTCATCTCTCCCTGCACCTCGCCGGTCCCACCCAAAATAAGATAGTCAGCTCTGCTCCGTGCAGGCGCGCACCCTTCCCCAAGCAACGACAAAAGGACGACAACCCATAGCAAAAAATGTCGAATTTTCATTTCTTTTCCCCCTTTGCTTTCTGCATAATTCACAGAGCCTTTTTGATTAGAACCAACCCTTCCGTCACTCGCAAGCTCGTGCCGCCTCCCCTTGCACAGGGGAGGCTCCGGGCTTTCGCCTTTTTTTCAAGATGGTGTTCTTTTTATGCGAATACGCCCTTTTGATATGAGATACGGTTTCCTTTTGCCTACCCCGTGCAAGGGGAGGTGGATGCCGCAGGCAGACGGAAGGTTTGTTTTTTTCTTTCGTCTCCTATTTTATGCAGGTTTTCTTATAAGTATTTTTATGAGATTTTTTGAAAAAGATGCAAAAAGGGGATTGCAATATTTGTCTGATAATGGTATAATAGATGCAGTATTTTGTAAGAAAGGTGGAACGCTATGAACGCTCTCTCCCGTTACCTCACAAAAAAACCGTTCACAGACCCCATTGACACCAAGCGCGCAGAGATCGATCTTGGCGCTCTGAAGAACAATTTTTTGGCGTGTCTGGACAAAATCCACGCCACCTCGCCCACGTCTCGCATCCTCGCGGTGGTCAAAGCCGACGCCTACGGGCACGGCACCGAGCCTTGCGTGCGTGCGCTCCTCGCGGCAGGCTGCGATTTTTTTGCCGTCTCTTGCATAGAGGAAGCCTTGGCAGTCCGCGCGGTTTGCGAGGATGAAAAAAAGAATGCCGACATTCTCATTCTCGGTTACACGTCTCCAAAATGCGCATCCCTTTTGACAGAGAACAAGCTGACGCAAACGCTTCTTTCTGCCGACTACGCAAAAGAACTTGCGGATGCGGCAAGGGAGGCAAGCCTTTCACCGCTTGCGGTTCACGTTGCGATTGATACGGGCATGGGACGCATCGGTTACCCCGCACGTACCGAAAAAGAAACCGCGCAAACGGTGGCGGACATTCTTTCTCTTCGTGATGAGAAAGTCTTTGACGTGTGCGGAATGTTCACGCATTTTGCCCGCGCAGACGAGGGGCTTGCCACCGCAAAGGAAATGACGACCAAGCAAGTGACGCGCTACCGCGCACTCAAAACAGCATTGGAAGAGAGTGGCATGACCATCCCCTTCCACCACACCTGCAACAGTGCCGCAGCCTTGACGCGCCCCGACGACATTTTTGATGGCGTTCGCCTTGGTCTTTGTCTTTACACGCCGCCCACTTACAAGCCAAAACGGCTGAATTTGCAACCCGTTATGCATCTTTCGGCAGATATTGTGCATATTCAAACCATCCCCGCAGGCGAGTCGGTTGGCTACGGCAGTCGCTTTACCGCGCTGACTGATACCCCCATTGGCGTTCTCCCCATCGGATACGCCGACGGCATTCCGCGTTCGCTCAGAGGTGCGATGCTCACACTCAAAGCGCAAAACGGCAGCTATCCCGTCAAGATCATCGGCAGCGTTTGTATGGACCAATGCATGATCGATCTTTCAGGCATTGATGCCAAGGTTGGCGACCGCGTGTCCTTCTTTGGGCACACGCCCACCTCTCTTTCGGCTCTTGCCGAGCACGCAGGCACCATTCCTTACGAGCTGCTCTGCGCCATCTCCCCACGCGTTCCCCGAACCCACCGCAAATAAAAAGAAAACGAGGACTGAAAAATGAAAAGATCTGTAAAAGTTGTTACCCTTTGCCTGGCGCTGACCCTGCTTGTTGCTCTCCTTTGCGCTCCTGCGCAAGCCGCCACCGCCAATGCAAAAACCATTGTTGGCTACGGCACCGTTGGCGAGGGTGTTGGAAAACAAACCACCGTTGTTGATTTTGCAAACACGGGGCTGGACGGCTTTGCTCCCCTTGCGGGCACCGAGTCGGTGACCATCGGAACCTCTGCTGTATGGCAAGCAAGCGTCCTCAAAACGCACCTGACCTCCCCCGGCTCGGGCATGGGCATTCAAAAAACCTTTGCCGACGCCGCTTTCCTTGCCGGCGCATCCACCCTTTCCTTGCAGCAGGTTGCGCAAGCAAACCACTACACCGTAACGCTTCGCCTCTCGGGCGTTGACAAAAACGGCGCCCCTTTGGTTTTGGAGGCGCAAGCAAACGCCACCACAAACCACTGGCAAACCGTCACCTTTGATATTTCCGCATTTACCTCCCTCGTGCAAACGAGTTCGCCCGTTACCGTCACCCTTTTGGCTTCCTCCTCGGATGCAGTCGCCGTTGGCGCCGACTGGATGGTAAAATCCATCTACGTGTCCACACTTCAAGGCTTGCCCGAGCTTATTCTGCCGATTGCCGCAGCCCTTTGCGGACTCGTGCTCGGCTTCTTCCTCTTCTTTATCATTTATCGCGCTACGTGTAAGAAAAACAGAGCTCCCCGTTGGGAAGAGGTGCACTGATATGTCATTGAACGTAAGATACGAGCACAAGCTGCAGGATATCGCGTTCTTGAGCGGACACCACATTCAATACATTCCGCACCTGCACCGCGAGCTGGAGCTGATCTGCCTTTTGGAGGGGGACGTGATCGCTTATGCAGACTCGGTACGTTACGAGCTGCATGCGGGCGATATTTTTCTCACCTTCCCCAACCAGATCCATTCCTATGAAAAAGTAACGCACGAAACGCACGTGGGCTTTATTTTTAAGCCCGACCTGCTCCCCGAGCTGATGGAGACCTTTACCATCGGCACGCCCACCTCCCCCGTGATCACAGGGGCGGCAAACAATCCGCGCATCCGCGCGCTCATCGATGCCCTGACCGACACCGTAACGCGTGAGGACTTCTCTCACGTATCTGAATTGCGCCGCGGCTACCTGTTGGCGCTTTGTGCAGAGCTCATTCCCATGATGAAGATCTCCAAACTCCCCGTAGGAGACTCCGAGTCTCTTCGCACCATCGTTTCCTTTTGCACGCAAAACTATGCCGAGAACCTTTCCCTTTCCCTCTTGGAAGAAAAGCTTCACCTGAACAAGTTTTACATCTCGCACTTGTTCAGCGGCAGACTTGGCTTGCGCTTTAACGATTACATCAACTCCCTGCGCGTATCCGAGGCGTGTCGTTATCTGCTCAACTCCTCGCTCAGCATTACGGAGATCGGCTCGCTCGTCGGCTTTAACACGCCGCGCACCTTTAACCGCGCGTTCATCAAGCAATTGGGGCTTTCCCCCTCGGAATACCGTAAACGCCGTATGCCCGAGATGCGCGCACACGTCAAACGCCTCTCCGAGGAGTAAAAAGACGGCAAATCCTATCAATTTTGTCGCACATGTCTGATTGAAAAAGAAAAGAATAGCAATAATTGTCTGATTGGAGAACTATTATGAGTCAAATTAAGGATATCAATCTCGCGCCGTCGGGCGCGGATAAGATCGCTTGGGTGGCATCTTATATGCCCATCCTCAACTCTGTAAAAGAAGAATTTGAAAAAACAAAACCCTTTGCCGGTATGAAGATCTCGATGTCGATCCACCTTGAGGCAAAGACCGCCTATCTTGCAAAGATTTTGCGCGCAGGCGGCGCCGAGGTTTGGGTAACGGGATGCAATCCCCTCTCCACCCAGGATGACGTCGCAGCGGCTCTTGCTGCCGAGGGCTTCGAGGTCCACGCCATTTACGGCGTTTCGATGGAAGAATACGTCGAGCACCTCAAAAAGACGCTTTCCTGCTGCCCCGATCTCATTATTGATGACGGCGGCGACCTGATCTCCCTGCTTCACGGCGAATGCCGCGAATACGGCAAAAATCTGATTGGCGGTTGCGAAGAGACCACCACGGGTATTCACCGTCTGCTCTCCCGCGAAAAAGCAGGCCTGCTTGACTACACCATGATCGCCGTCAACGACGCCGACTGCAAACATTTGTTTGACAATCGCTACGGCACGGGACAGTCGACGATGGACGGAATTATGAACGCAACCAATCTTATTATTGCAGGCAAGACGGTAGTCGTTGCAGGCTACGGGTGGTGCGGAAAAGGCTTTGCCATGCGCGCAAAAGGCATGGGCGCTGTGGTCATTGTCACCGAGGTAGACCCCATCAAAGCCATTGAGGCAACCATGGACGGTTTCACCGTAATGCCCATGGACGAGGCTGCAAAGCTTGGCGACTTGTTCGTCACTCTGACGGGCTGCGCCGACGTTCTTGTTAAGCGTCACTTTGAAACTATGAAGGACGGCGTGCTCCTTTCCAACAGCGGTCACTTTGATGTGGAGATCAACAAGGATCACCTTGCCGAGCTTGCTACCGAAATTTGGGAGCGCAAGCCCAACATTCGCGGCTACCGCATGGCAGACGGCCGTGTTCTCAATCTGCTTGCCGACGGCAGACTTGTCAACCTTGCCGCAGGCAACGGTCCCCCTGCCGCAATTATGGCTATGTCCTTTGGTATTCAAGCAAAGGGGCTTTGGTATCTCTCCCGTCACGGCAAAGAAATGGACAAAAAAGTCTATGCCGTTCCCGCTGAGATCGACCGCGAGGTTGCCCTTATCAAGCTCAATTCCACCGGCACCAAGATTGACACACTCACACCCGAGCAAGTAGAGTATCTTGCTCGCGTTGAATAAAAAAAGAAAAGACTCTTTCCTTTTCTTCCTCTGTTTTACATTTATTACCAATAGCAATATTTGTCTTATCTTAATTTTGCGTTCAAAATTGAAGGAGTTCTCTCTCAATGTTAAATAACTCTGAAAATAAACAAAATTCTCTTTCTTGCCGTGTCGCCGTCATTGGTGCGGGGCACGCAGGAATCGAGGCTGCACTCGCCTCGGCTCGGCTTGGTGTGGATACTGTTCTGTTTACGATGTCGCTCGAGTCGATTGCCAATATGCCCTGCAATCCCTCAATTGGCGGAACCGCCAAAGGACACATTGTTTACGAGATC
>JAZNYU010000252.1:0-4808 GCA_045594605.1 Eubacteriales bacterium | reverse complement strand
TGCGATCTAGCGATAGCAAAAGCGAGCATTGCGCTCGCGTCGACTGTCCGTTAGTGAACTAACAACTCTATTTTGTAATTTCCCGTTAGAGAGTTCTTGAAAGGGGTATGGGGGAAACATAATATTTCGCTTGCGAAATATTATCGTAGCAACGGAACGTCGCGATGTTCTTCTGCAAGAAGTTTCCCCCACAAATCCTTATTCACTTACTTCACAAACTCATTATAAATAGCGGTCAAAGCCTTTTCGAGGTCGTGCTCTTCCACACCGATGATGATATTAAGCTCGCTGGAGCCCTGGTCGATCATACGGATGTTGATGCCTGCGGCAGAGATCGCAGAGAATACGCGGGCAGCGGTACCTTTGGCTTTTACCATACCGCGACCTACAACGGCAAGCAGAGCGAGGCCGTCTTCGATCACGATGCTATCGGGATGCACGCGCTTGTTGATAGAGGTGAGGATACGCTCGCGCTTGAACTCGTCCTTGAGGCTGGAGCTGGAAACGATCACGCTCATGGTGTCCACGCCCGAGGGCAGATGCTCAAAGGAGATGTCGTTATCCTCAAGCACGTCAAGCACGCGGCGACCAAAACCGATCTCGGCGTTCATCATATCCTTTTCAATGCTGATAACCGAAAAGCCGCGTCTGCCTGCAACACCGGTAATGATGTGTGCGCTGTCGTATTCCGAGGTTGCGGAAACGATCATAGTGCCGGGGGCTTCGGGAGCGTTTGTGTTGCGAATGTTGATCGGAATGCCTGCATGGCGGACGGGGAAGATTGCGTCCTCGTGTAAAACGGAAGCACCCATGTAGGAAAGCTCGCGCAACTCACGGTAGGTGATGGTCTTAATGGGCAGGGGATCATGCACGATGCGGGGGTCTGCCATCAGGCAACCCGAAACGTCGGTCCAGTTCTCATAAAGGTCTGCCTCTGCGGCGCGTGCCACAATAGAGCCGGTAATATCCGAGCCGCCGCGGCTAAAGGTCTTAATGGTGCCGTTGGGCATAACGCCATAAAAGCCGGGAATAACGGCACAGGGGTGCTTTTTGAGCTCATCGCGCATCAGGGTGTTGGTCTTTTCCTCGTCAAAGGTACCGTTCTCGCGGAAGTAGATCACCGACTCGGCATCAATAAAATCAAACTTGAGATACTTTGCAAGAATGAGGGAGTTGAGATACTCACCACGGCTTGCGGCAAAGTCCTGACCGGAATAATGCTCAATGGCGTTGCGGATGTATTCCAACTCGCCCGAAATATCAAAATCAAGACCAAGGTCTGCAATAATCGAATTGTAGCGCTCACAAATGCCGGCATAGTAGCTGCCAATGTCCTTGCCTTGACGAACAAGGTCATAGCAATGGTAAAGCATATCGGTCACCTTGGTGTCATCGCTAAATCTCTTGCCGGGGGCAGAGGCAACAACGTAGCGGCGCGCGGGGTCAGCCTTTACAATTGCGGCAACGCGGCGGAATTGGTTGGCATCCGCCAAAGAGGAGCCGCCAAACTTAACAACTTTCATTTCCATACGAATTTCCTTTCGTGTTTGCCCATCGGCAAACGGGGGCGTTTTTATTATCTACTATATTATACGGGATACGGCGGCATTTGTCAAGAAGAAAAACGAGAAAAGGCGAAGAAAAGAAAACGAAAGCGCTTTTTTGCTTTTTGTGGGAGCACACTCTCTTGACACAAAAGCCATGGCGTGTTATAATGTCGTAAAGAAAACGAATGGGGAGCAACAAAATGAAAGAAAAGCTATGCATTGCTACATACAACGTGCGACACGGTGGCGACGTCACCGATGACGTTGGTTGCATCGGTCGGCTTTTGGCAGAGCACGGTGTTGACGTGGCAGGATTGCAAGAAATAGACGTTGGCACAAATCGGATGTGTGCACACAACGTTCTGGAAGAGATCGCCAAAGGTGGCAATTATCCGCACTGCTATTTTGCAAAGGCAATGGACTTTGACTGCGGCGGATACGGTGTTGGCATCGTCAGCCGCTATCCTATTCTTTGGGCGCAAACCATTCCTCTCTATTCGGGGGGCGAAGAGCCTCGCGTGCTTTGTCATGCGGTTATTGAGACGGGCGAGGGAACACTTGACTTTTTCAACACGCACACCTCGTATGAGTCCCGTGAGATCCGCGCGCGGCAGCTAAAAGAAATTGGCAAGCACTTGTCGGCGTACGAGAATTTCATTCTGACAGGGGACTTCAATACGGCAGATCTTGAGGAGTTTTCCGTTTTCCCCACTTGCACCGCCGCCAACCGTAATGCGCACGCCAGCTTTTACGCCACAGGGGAGGGGATCGACAACATTTTTGTTTCCCCGAATTTTGGCATTTTAAAAACCGAAATGATCAAAGTGCCGCACTCCGATCATTACCCGATCCTCTCTCTTGTCGAAAAGAAATGAAAAACCAAGAAATGTGCCGACGGAATTGAAATAAAATACTTGACAAACATAAATTGGGATGATATAATTAACAATAATAATAAAAATACATTGACCGAAAACAAGTAGGTGCTCTGATTGCGTACAGAGAGCTGTCGGGTGGTGCAAGACAGGGGTATAGGAGCATTGAATACAGTTCGCGAGTTTCGTACCGAAGGCAGTGGCTTGTAGGCTACGACGGGCAGCCCGTTACAGCGCACAAAAGTGGTTAGACTGCAAGGCAGTCAACAACAGAGGTGGTACCGCGGTATTTTTTCACCGTCCTCTGCGCATGTCGCAGAGGGCGGTTTTTGTATATCGGTTAAAAAGGAGAACAGCTATGACCATTATTGATCTGTTAAATCAAAACGCATCGCTTTATGGGGATGAAACGGCACTCGTTGAGATCAACCCGTGCTTTGAGCCCGAAAGTCGCCTGACCTGGAAGGACTACTCCCTGATGCAGCCCGAGCCCGGCAAGCCCTTCCGCCGCTCGCTCACCTGGGGCGAATTCAATGCAAAGGCAAACCGTTTTGCCAATTTGCTCCTGACGCGCGGATGCCAAAGAGGGGACAAAGTCGCCATTCTTTTGATGAACTCCATCGAGTGGCTGCCCATCTATTTTGGCGTGCTTAAGGCAGGGGCTATCGTTGTTCCGCTCAATTACCGATACGTCGCAGACGAGATCAAATACTGTCTCGAAAAAGCCGACTGCTCCATGCTCGTGTTCGGTCCCGAGTTTGTGGGACGTATGGAACAGATCTGCGACCGTCTGTCTGCCGTCAAGCATATGTTCTACGTAGGCGAGGATTGCCCGTCCTTTGCCGATAGCTACGATAAAATGATCAGCTACTGTGACTCCAAGGAGCCCCAGATGCAAATTGAGGAGAGCGACAATGCCGCTATCTACTTCTCGTCGGGCACCACAGGCTTCCCCAAGGCGATCCTGCACGCGCACCGCAGTCTCATTCACTCCGCGCGCGTGGAGCACAACCATCACGGGCAAACCCACAACGACGTTTTTCTCTGCATTCCGCCCCTGTACCACACTGGTGCTAAGATGCACTGGTTCGGCTCTTTGATGAGCGGCAGTAAGGCGGTGCTCCTCAAGGGTACGCGCCCCGAATGGATCTTCAAGGCAGCCTCCGACGAGCGTTGCTCCATCGTTTGGCTGCTTGTTCCGTGGGCGCAGGATATGCTGGATGCAATTGAGCGTGGCGACGTCAAGCTCGAGGATTACGATCTGGAGCAATGGAGACTGATGCACATCGGCGCACAACCCGTGCCGCCCTCTCTCATCCGTCGCTGGCTTAAGGTGTTCCCCAAGCATCAGTATGACACCAACTACGGCCTTTCCGAGTCCATCGGTCCCGGCTGCGTGCATCTTGGCGTGGAGAACGTACATAAGGTCGGTGCCATCGGCAAAGCCGGATACGGCTGGCAGGTCTGCATCGTTGACGAGAATGGCAATGCTGTTCCGCGCGGCGAGGTCGGCGAGCTTTGCGTCAAGGGCCCCGGTGTTATGAAGTGCTATTACAAGGATCAAGAAGCCACCGACGAGATCCTGCACGGTGACTGGCTCCTGACGGGAGACATGGCAATGGAAGACGAGGATGGCTTTATCTTCCTCGTAGACCGTAAAAAGGACGTTATTATTACGGGCGGTGAGAACATCTACCCTGTACAAATAGAAGATTTTATCCGCAAGCACGATGCTGTTAAGGACGTAGCCGTTATCGGCTTGCCAGAGCCTCGCTTGGGAGAGATCGCCGCTGCGATCGTGGAGCTCAAAGAGGGCTTTACGATGACCGAGGAGGAGCTGAACCGCTTCTGCGCACCGCTTCCTCGCTACAAGCGCCCCCGCCGCATCATTTTTGCCGAGGTTCCGCGCAATCCCACGGGTAAGATCGAAAAGCCGAAGCTGCGCAGCATTTATTGCGGCGAGAGCCTGGTTGCTCAGCAGATCGAAGGCTGATAAAGGAGAATCGTTATGAAAAAGTTAATGCTTGGCAACGCCGCCGTAGCGCAGGGAGCGTACGAGGCTGGCGTGCATCTTGTTTCCTCTTACCCGGGCACGCCCAGCACCGAGATCACCGAGTGCATGGCGACATACCCCGCAAAAGAGGTATTTGTAGAGTGGGCACCCAACGAAAAGGTTGCCGCTGAGGTTGCCATTGGTGCATCCATGGCGGGTGGCAGAGCCATGACCTGCTGCAAGCACGTAGGTCTGAACGTGATGGCAGACCCCCTCTTTACCAACAGCTATACGGGTGTGAATGGCGGAATGGTCTATTGCGTAGCAGATGACCCCGGCATGCATTCCTCGCAAAACGAGCAGGACTCCCGTCATTATGCAAGAGCGGCAAAG
>JAZNYU010000251.1:0-4833 GCA_045594605.1 Eubacteriales bacterium | reverse complement strand
GTAAAGCATGGTCGCATATTCGCGGTTGCCTTCCTTCAGCACAGACCAGTCGATGTTGTTGATCTCGTCCGAGGACTTGTAGCTGTTCTCGTCGCCATCCTTGGTGCGCAGCATTTCCTCGCCTGCCTGCCAGAAGGGCGTGCCCTTGGAGATCAGATTGATCAGTGCGCCCAGGTTATTCATGCGGTTGCGCTCATCGTCCGAATGATTCGGGTTGGAGAGCAGGAGCTTATCCCACAGAGTATTGTTATCGTGGGCACTCATGTAGTTGATAACCATATTGTTTTGAACTGCCCAGCCAATGCCGATACCTTCACCGCCGCGAATACCGAACAGAACCTTTGCCAGATTTTGCTTGGCTGCGCCGCTGATGTAGCCTTGCGAGGTTGCATCAAACACGCTTCCCTTAAGGCCGTCACGAATAGCATCGTTGAATACGGCAATGCCGCCGATGGCATTGTTGGAGGGTACGATTTCTGCAATGTTGCTTTGGTTTGCTTGCTTGCTGCCGTCAATGGTAGAGCCCATCGTCCAGCCTTCACCGTAGATCAAAGCTTGGGGATTGATGTTGTGAACTGCGGTTTCCACTCTTTGCATGGTTGCAAGGTCGTGCAGTCCCATCAGGTCAAAGCGGAAGCCGTCAAGCTTGTATTCTTCCATCCAGTAAGCGGTGGAGTCGACCATAAACTTGCCAAACATATAACGTTCGGAAGCGGTATCGTTTCCGCATCCGCTTGCGGAGCTGTTAGCACCTGTGCTGGTGTATCTGTAATAGTAATAAGGGACGATGCGATTAAAGGAGCTGTTTGCATCGTAGGTGTGGTTGTAAACAACGTCCATTACAACGCCGATGCCTGCTGCGTGCAGCGCTTGTACCATTTGCTTGTATTCTTTGATACGAACTTCACCGTTGAAGGGATCGGTGGAATAGCTGCCCTCGGGTACGTTGTAGTTTTTGGGATCGTAGCCCCAGTTGAATTCAGAGTCGGGGTTGCTTTCGTCAACGGTTGCATAGTCGTATACGGGGAGCAGGTGAACGTGGGTGATGCCAAGCTCTACAAGGTAATCAACGCCAACGCTTTGTCCAAACTCGTTAACAAGTCCGCTCTCGGTGAATGCAAGATACTTGCCCTTGTAGTTGGAGGATGCGATCTTGTTGGAGAAGTCTCTTACGTGTACTTCCCAAATGATTGCTTCGGAGTAAGAAGAGAGTGTGCTGTTAAGACCTGCGTTCTCCCAACCGTCGGGATTGGTGAGAGAAAGATCAACGACCATACCTCTGTTGCCGTTTACACCTGCTGCTTTTGCATAGGGGTCAACGGCCTCTTGTGTGCCTACGGACGTAGTAACGGTGTAGGTGTAGTAGGTGCCGTGTCCGCACGCCTCGGTGTGAGACCATACGCCCTTTTCGCCTCTAACCATTTCAACGGTCTTGTAGGCCTCTACCTCGTGCCCTGCCTCAAAGAGGTTGAGCAGAACCTTGGATGCGGTAGGTGCCCATACCTTAAAGGTGGTGTTCTCACCGTTGATAACTGCACCGAGGTCGTTGCCGTCATAGTGAAAGTTCTCTGCGAAATAGTCGCTATCGAAAATTTCGGTGGGAACGGCAGACTTGGAGCCGTAGCCTTCGATTTCAACACGGTAGGTTTTGGAAAGATCAAAGGTTTCGCCAACTTCAATGTAGCCCGAAACGGACTGCTTGCCAAGAGTGGAAACGTTGGTTACTTCAATTTCTCTGTCACCCTCGTATACCTTGACCTGATCCAAGCTCTTGATGGTGGTCTTGGGAGTGAGGGAGTATTTGATTCTGGTTTGGTCTACGATACCTGCCAGAGAAAACTTTCTTATCATTTCGAGTGTTTTTCCTCCATCATCACTTTTGAACTGATCGCCAACGCCGGGCTTGAGGTAGATAACGGTTTCTCTACCCTCCAAAATAGCAAAGCGGTCTTGCTCAAAGTCCTTGGTTGCACTGCCCCAAGAGCTGCCACCGGGTTCGGAACAATCGCGGCGAACGATAAATCCAACCTCGCTGATGCCTTCGGGAACGTTAACTACGACCTTTGCGCCATAGTTGCACTCGTGGAAGAGATAGCCCTTGCCTGCTACGTCGCCCCACCAGATCCAAACGTCACATTTCTCATAGGATGCAGAGTTGTGCGTCCAGTAAATAGTAAGTTGGTTGTAGCCATCCTCAAGCGGAAGCGTGTACTCGTCTTCCGGCATTACGTAAGGTGGCTCGGGAGTGTTATCGGGAGTGGTTTGCTCGGGAGTTGTTTCCCCGGGAGTTGTTTCCCCGGGAGTTGTTCCGCTATCTTCGGGGTTTGGATCATCGTTGCGGCAAGATGTAAGTGCTACGGAAAGCATCATTACAAGCAAGAGCAACATAGAGAGAATACGGAAAGATGTTTTCATTGTCTTTTCTCCTTTAACGTTTGTTTTTTGTTCGCTACGCCCGGTTTGAAGGTGCAAATGCATTGCCGCCTGTCAACGGCGTCCTGCTATATTATACTATGTTATAATATAATTTTCAAGCGGATTTTGAAAAATATTTCAAAAATTTTACACTTTTTTGTATTGGTTTTAGTACATTTGACCAATTTTTGATGCACTTGTTTATGCAAAATGAAGGCATGATGACTTCACCATTTTTCAGTCGTTGCATAGAATGATATGGAACAAACATGATAGGAGGGACTTATGAACCGAGAATTACCAATGGAAAGCGAGGGGTATCTCGTTGTGCACGTCACAACCGCTCGCGGATCGATCCCCTTGGAGGGGGCGGCGGTGAGTGTGCAGGCAAACGAGGATGCCGACACCACTCCGCGCGCCGATATTTTGTATGCTACCGTAACCAATCGCGACGGCAACACCGAGAGAATCACGCTTGCCGCTCCCCCACGTGAGAATTCCATGTCGCCAAGCGAGGTACCGCCTTTTTCCACCTATCACCTTGAGGTGCGCCGCGAGGGATACGGGATGCAAAGCTTTGTCGCGCTCCCGATTTTTGCAGGGATCACGGCGGTGCAACCCGTGGATCTCATCCCGCTCCCCGAGGACGGAACATCCGATCCGCTCCGCCCCTCTGATGAGAGATTTTTTGAAAGCTCCCCCGCTGACCTCTAATACCAAAGAAAGGAGATATTTATGCCGGAACTTCCCTTTATCCCCGAGACCATTACCGTGCATCTTGGCCCACCCGATTCCAATGCCGAGAACGTGACCATTCCCTTTCTCGATTACATCGCCAACGTGGCATCGAGCGAAATTTACCCTACGTGGCCCGAAAACGCGATACGTGCCAACATTTACGCGCAGGTCTCCTTTGCTCTCAATCGCGTTTACACCGAGTATTATCGCACACGGGGCTACAATTTTGACATTACCAACTTTACGGGGACGGATCAATCCTATGTAAACGGGCGCGTGGTATTTGAAAACGTGCGCGAGCTTGCGGGCGAGCTGTTTAACGACTACATCCGCCGCCCGGGAAGTGTTGCGCCTCTGTTTGCCGCCTACTGCAACGGCACGACGGTGACCTGCGCGGGGCTTTCGCAATGGGGCACGGTAGAGCTTGCCGAGCAAGGAATGACACCTTTTGAAATTCTCACCTATTACTATGGCGACAACATCGAGCTCGTGCGCAATGCTCCCGTAATGGGCAGCACCGAGAGTGCACCGCTCTACCCCTTGCAGCTCGGCTCTACGGGTGACGACGTGCGCACGGCGCAGCTACGGCTCAATCGCATCTCGAAGAACTTCCCGTCCATCCCCAAAATATTGGCGGTAGACGGTATTTTTGCCGAGGATACCGAAGCGGCGGTGCGACGTTTTCAAGAGGTGTTCAATCTCACCTCCGACGGCATTATCGGTAAGAACACGTGGTACACCATTCAAAACATCTACATTGGCGTAAAAAGGCTGAACGATCTGAACGCCGAGGGGATCTCGCTCTCGGACGTCACGCGGCAATATCCCGGGGCTTTGCAGGTCGGGAGTCGCGGTGACGGTGTGCGCAATTTGCAGTATTTTATCTCATACGTATCGCAGTTTTACGATACGATCCCCGCCGTTCCCATCGACGGCGTGTTTGGTGAGGGTACGCGCGCGGCGGTCGAGGACGTACAACGCACGTTTGGCTTGACACCCGACGGCATCGTGGGTGAGAGGACTTGGTACGCCCTGACAAATGCCTATCTCGGTGCGGTTGCAACCATTCCGCGCGAGTACGTCGAGGGCGTGGCTGTTCCCTATGGGGGCATTCCCTTGCGCATCGGATCGGACTCGGATTCGGTACGGCTTTTGCAGGAATATCTCAACTACATTGCGCGGTCTTACCCCGAGATCCCAACGGTTGAAGTGACGGGATACTTCGGTCCGCGCACGCAAGAGGCGGTGCTGGCATTTCAGCGGCGGTTTGATCTTGTGGCAAACGGCGTTGTGGCATCGACCACGTGGAACGAGATCATTTCTCTTTACGAAGCGCTTTATCAGGGCAACCGCTTGCAGGACGGTCAGTACCCCGGCTTTGACGTGGGCGCATAAGAAAGTGAGGTTTTTGCATGCCAAGATATGAAAATGAAGCACAGGCTATCACAAATTTACAACGCTATTTGCGGCAGCTTTCCTATCACTACCCCACCATTACCGCACCGCCCATCGACGGTATTTTTGAGAGTGGCACGGAAAGATCTTTGAGAGAGTTTCAAGCCCTGCGCGGACTCCCTGTAACGGGTAGAGCCGACCGCCGCACGTGGGAAGAACTTTACGCTCTTTATCGCGCCTCGGTTGCCGAACATGAGCCGCCGCGGACGGTTGCGATTCTTCCCT
>JAZNYU010000250.1:0-12416 GCA_045594605.1 Eubacteriales bacterium | reverse complement strand
AGCTACAAGTCCAGCGACGCCATCAACAACATCGACTGGTCCGTCCTTAAGGAAGGCAACAGAGAATACGAGACCATGCTCTATTACAAGGGCTTGATCGAAATGCGCAAGGCTTACTCCATCTTTACATCTGACGTAGAGGTTAAGTCCAACGACGGTCTTGGCGGCGGCGCAGTTGTTTTGACGATAGCAGACGGTAACGGCGGTGAAATGATCATCGTTATCAACCCCACCCGCAACAACGTTCCTTACTCGCTCACCGGTGAGTGGAACCTGATTGCCAACATGGAGCAGGCAGGTGCTGCAACCATCGAGCGCGTCAGTGGCAGCATCACCGTTGAAGGCATGAGCATTCTGGTTTATGTCAACGACGTACTTGCAAACTAATCATTTTTAATAGAACCGAGTTTTTCCAAAATCTACGGCAGGTGCCGTTATCAAAATCATGAGGAGAAATTTATGTTTAACGTTATGAAAAGATACAGCACCGCAGCAGTGGCCGCCATTATGGCGGCCGCTGTCCTCGCGGGGGCATTTTTGTTCACCGGATGCAAACCACAAGAAAAGGATCCGGATCCCACCGAAGGAACAACCACCGGTGAAGAGGTCGTAATCAAGGATTGGCGTCCAAACGATATTCAACTTGACGTCAAGTCGGATTCCTTGTACGTTACCAAGGTAGAAAACCTGCCCGATGACTTTATTATGGGTATGGATGCTTCCTGCGTTCCTTCTCTGGAGGCAGGTGGCGTAAAGTATTACGATCACGACGGCAATGAAAAAGACGTTTATCAAATTTTGAGCGAAAACGGCATCAACTACATTCGCGTACGCGTTTGGAACGATCCTTTTGATGAAGATGGCAACGGATACGGCGGCGGTAACTGTGATATCGAAAACGCCATTACCATTGGTAAACGCGCAACCGCGTACGGCATGAAGCTGCTTGTCAACTTCCACTATTCCGATTTTTGGGCAGACCCTGCAAAGCAAATGGTTCCCAAGGCGTGGAAGAATATGAGCATTGATGAAAAGAGCGAAGCACTGTACGCTTATACCAAAGAGTGTCTTGAAAAGTTAGTCGCTGCAGGCGTTGACGTTGGCATGGTGCAGATCGGTAACGAGACAAACGGCGCTATGTGTGGCGAAAGCAGCACAAAGACAGGTGGTTGGGCAAAGATCACCAAGCTGATGAGCGCAGGCTCTCGCGCAGTCCGTGAGGTTTGCCCCAATGCACTGATCGCGATTCACTTTGCAAACCCCGAAAAGGTGACCAATTACGAAAGCTATAGTGCAAACCTTGATTACTATGGCGTTGATTACGACGTATTCGCATCCTCTTATTATCCCTTCTGGCACGGCACGTACGAAAATCTGGCTGCCGTTTTGAATCGCGTCAGCGCAAGATACGGCAAAAAGGTGATGGTTGCCGAAACCTCCTATGCTTATACCGCAGCAGATAGTGATTTCTACGGCAACACCATTGGTGAGGGCGGCGGAATCGTGAAAAACTATCCCTTCACCGTTCAAGGTCAGGCAAATCTTGTCCGCGATGTGATCAACGTTACCGTCAACGATATGACCGACGGCATCGGTGTGTTCTATTGGGAAGGCACCTGGATCCCCGCAGGCGGTGCAAATTATGAAGAAAATCTTGCTTTGTGGGAAAAGAACGGCTCCGGTTGGGCAAGCTCCTATGCCGGGGAATACGATCCCGACGATGCAGGACAGTGGTACGGCGGCTGTGCCGTTGACAACCAAACCTTCTTTGACGCAACGGGACACGCACTCGAGTCTCTCAAGGTGTTCGCTCTTGTAAAAGAGGGCAACGTTGTTGAAAACAAGGCAGACGCCATTGAAGATACCAACCTGATCTTCGATTTGAACGGCGATGTTATTATGCCTACAAAGGTCAATGCCGTCATGTTGGATAACTCCAAAAAGGAAATCGACGTCGTATGGCACAACGTTGATATTGACGCTATGAAGTCGGGCGGCATCAAAAAATATGACATTGTGGGAACCGCAGGCGGCATGACTGCACACTGCTACGTTTCTATGGAAGAATACAACTTCTTAAAGAACTGGAGCTTTGAAGAGGGAGATGCCGGCTGGGTAGCCAACAAGATCGGCAATTTTGACGAGTTCCACGTAGAGGATAAGGTAACCGACTCTATTACGGGCACCAAGCACTACCACTTCTGGGGTGCTGCCGCAAATGCGGTCGAGTTTACGCTGGAGCAAGAGTTGACGGGACTTACCGCGGGCAACAAATATAACTATTCCATCTCGATTATGGGTGGCGACGGCGGCGCAACGGAGATTTACGCCTACGTTAAAGTCAACGGCGAGATCGTCTATCGCGGAGAAACGCAGATCACCGTTTACAACGAGTGGCACACGGCTGCTATCAATGGCATTGAATACAACGAGGGAGATACCATCGTCGTAGGCATTTACGTCAAGTGTGCAGGCCCCAACGCGTGGGGTAAAATTGATGACGCACGTTTCAATTCGACCAAAGAATAAGAGGTAAGCATGGCAAATTCAAACACATTCAAGCAATCTCTGGCAGGCTTTTTCAAAAGCAAAAAGAAGGTTGCCATAGCAGCAGTCTCGCTGGTCTTAGTAGCGGCAATTGCCGTCTCCTCTGTGCTGCTGATCAATCATTTTACAAAACCGGATCAAACCGAAGAGCCTCCAAAGGGGGAAGAACCGTTGTTACCTATGTTGGATCCCATCAATGATAATTATCGCACCTTCTATCAAGTCTTTGTCGGATCTTTTTCCGACTCCAACGGGGACACGTTTGGTGACTTGCGCGGCGTGATCGACCGTTTCGATTACCTTAACGACGGCGACATCAATTCGGGCAAGAGCTTGGGCGTGCAGGGCATTTGGCTCTCTCCCATCTTCTCCTCGCCTTCCTATCACAAATACGATGCAAAGGATTACTACAAGATCGATTGGCGCTTTGGCGATATGAAGGATCTGCGTGAGCTTGCCGATCTGTGCGAGGAGCGCAACGTCAAACTCATTCTTGACCTTGCCATCAACCACACGTCCTCTCAGCACGAGTGGTTCTTGCAGTTCAAAAAGGCACGTATGGAGGGGGATACCACCAATCCCTATTACGATTACTACACCTGCGTAACTACCGCAGAAAAAGTAGGCGGACGCACCTATCAAAAAATTGCGGGCGTTGACGCGTGGTTCGAGTGCAACTTCTCCGGAGATATGCCCGAGTTGAACTTTGATAATCCCACCGTTCGTGAAGAAATGCTTAAGGTCGCTCAGTATTATATGGAGCTCGGCATCGACGGCTTCCGTTTTGATGCAGTTAAATACATCTACTACGGCGACACCGAAAAGTCGGTTGCATTCTGGGAATGGTACATGGGCGAGCTCAAAAAGGATTATCCCGACATTTATTGCGTAGGCGAATGCTGGTCGGGTGAGAGTGAGATCTTGGACTATTACAGTGCTATGAACTGCTTTAACTTTGCAATGTCTCAGGCAGAAGGAAAAGCGGCAATGGCAGCAAAGGGAACCTCGTCCGTTTCCACCTTTACCAACTACATTGAGGTATATCAAAGAAGCGTATTGGCAAACAATCCCAACGGTATGCCCATGTCCTTCCTCTCCAACCACGATATGGACCGCATTGCAGGCACGTTCGTTACCGAAAACTATATGCGTATGGCGGCAAATCTCTATTTGCTCAGCCCCGGTTCTCCCACCATTTATTATGGAGAAGAGATCGGTATGCGCGGCTCTCGTGGCTCTGCCAACACCGATGCTAATCGCCGTCTTGCTATGCTGTGGGGAGACGGAGATACGGTTGGTAACCCCGTTGGCTCTACCTACAGTCCCTCCAAGCAGATCAGCACCACAGTGGCTGACCAGCTCGAAGACCCCAACAGCCTTTACAACTACTATTGCAAGCTGATCGCCATTCGCCACAAGCACCAAGCGATCGCGCGCGGCACGTACGATTCGATCTCCTGCGGTCAAAAGAAGGCAGGCGGATTTTTGATCACCTACGGTGAGGAAAAGATCGGCTTGTTCCACAACACCTCCACCGAAGAAATCTCTATTGATCTTTCCGGCTGCACCGATCTTGCAGGTCACACCTTTGCGGCTATTCTCGACGTTATCGGAACGGGAGAAGCCAAGCTGGAGGGCACGATCCTTACCATTGCTCCGCAAACCAGCGTTATCCTTGGTTAATGCCAAAGTGAGGTTTTTATGGACAACAAATTTATTGTAAACATCATCCACCGTCCCGAGCTCTCTCCCGAGTATGCCGAAAAGGCACTCGGGAAAGGGAAGGGCGTGCGTGATGAATCCCTGGATATTTTCCGTTTTCAGCAGGACTGTGCACATAAGTACGGTCTGAAAACCACCATTCAAATCACCTACGCATCTCTCTTTTCCGACGTGATCATCGAAATGGCAAAAGAGGCAAACAGAGAGTACGGTGACGAGATTGGACTTTCGCTTTTGGGACTTCCTTGCCCGGAGTTTAAAGAAAAATATAAAACCGAAGATTTTTGCATTTGGATGTTTGATGACAAACGAAAAGAAGAGATCGTAGATGACGTCTTTGGAAAATTCTACGAAAAGTTCGGTTTTTATCCGGCATCCACCAGCAGCTATTTTCTGGATGCTTACACCATCAACTACATCAAAAAGAACTATCCTACAGTCAAATGCGCAGTCGCAACCTGTTGGGAGGAAGGCCCTAAGGCTTACCACACCTGCAACAACTCCTGGTATACCTTTATGGACGGTGGACCTTGGAATCCTTGGATCCCGTCCAAGGTCAATTCGCACTGTCCCGCATCCGATGCCGAGGACGATGCAGGCATCGTTGCCATTCCGCACCTTTCCCGTGACCTGATGGCTTGCTTTGACGGCAACGGCTCCAATTTTGGCACGCATCCGCAAAACGTATTGCGCGGTATGATTTACTACAAGGACGGCGAGGGGTATGAATATCCTTATCTCTACAACCTCATCGACCAATACCGCCACCTTGCCAAATACAACGACGGTTATAGCTATAACATGATGTTCGTTGGACCCGGCTGGCTTAATCGCCGCGGACGTTGGGAAGCCCCCTACGAGCTTTTGGCAAAGTCCTATGACGACGGCATGAAGTATTACGGCAAGCTCAAGGCAGAGGGCAAGCTTGTGGATATGACCATGAGCGAATTTGCCGACTACTATCGCGCAAGTCACCCTGACTACAAGCGCGGAGAGTGTGCTTTGTGGAAGGATATTCTTTACGGCAGCAACAAGTCTTATTTTTGGTATGCAGATCCCTCGTTGCGCACCTGCCTCGACTTCAATCAGGGTGGTGCTATGATCGATCTTCGTCCCTACGTTGCACGTATTCCGCAAAAAACGGGCATCGGTACCGAGAACGTGTACGATGCTTCCTATCCCTATCTCATTCAAATCAACTACCGTGCGGGCTTCTTTACGCACTATGCAGGCGCTGGCACCATCAAATCCTGCCGCGTCAGTGCAAGAGGAGAGAGTGCCGACCTTTGCTTGTGCCGCACAATGGCAACCTATCAAAAAACGGCAAACGGTGTCAGCCTTACCACCGATCCCGTCACACTGAACCTCGCTGGTCTTGAGGTGAGTGTGCAATCCGTGTTCACCATTGTGGAAGGGGAAGGAAAGATCATTACCGAGCGTCGCATTCTCAATGACATTGGCGACGAAAAGGTCACCTTTGAAGAATATTTCACAGGCGCGTTTGGCACCACCGAATACCAAGCGGATATGAGCGATCTGACGCTTGCAGTCGATGGCGAAGAGATGCAGTATTCTTACCTTGGTCGCAAGATCAAAAAGGAGAACGCCGCAAGTGCGCACGTCACAGTTCCCGCAGTTCTTACGCTTATCGAAATGGGCGGCGACAATGACGAAGCCGAGGTAGAGGAGGGAATCGCCTTCTCGCCCGTTTACCGTCTGGCGCTCCGCAAAACCGTTCAAAAAGGAGGAGTAACAACATGGCTCAAGCTACAAAAGGCAAACTGAATTACCGTTGTCCCTCCTGCTTTATGAGAGATATCGACATCGATATGTTCTTTGATGAGGGCAAAAAAGAGTACTACTGCTTGCGTTGCGGATTTTCCGGCGCAGAGGCAAGGGTTCTTGAATTAAACGATATGGCAAGATATCGCTACCGTGCTATGAAATTGCGCGTTGTCGATTTTGGCGAGGATAACGAGCCCGTTCGCTTTGAAGCGCACAAGGGAGGCGAACAATGATCCTTGGAGTAGACGTTTCCACATACCTTGAGGAACTCGAACACAACGCACAGTATTTTGACGGCGACGTGCAGATCGATCCTCTGGATGCCTTGCGTGCAAACGGCGTGAGCTGTATGCGTATTCGCGTATGGAACGATCCGCACGCACCCGACGGCACGCCTTATCTGGCAGGCACCTGTGATATCAATCACTACGTCCGCCTTGCCAAATTGGCAAAAAGCAAAGGATATAGCCTGATGCTGGATTTTCATTACAGCGATTTTTGGGCAGATCCCGGCAAGCAGATGATCCCCAAGGCGTGGGCATCGTTTGATATTGACAAGATGGAAGAGGCGGTATATTCGTTTACCAAATCCTGTCTGGAAACCGCTTGCGCCGAGGACGTTGCCCCCACCTTTATTCAGGTAGGCAATGAGATCACCAACGGTATGCTTTGGCCTGTGGGCAGATTGACAGAAGCCGACGGTGGCGAAAGAGGGAACTACGAAAACCTTTGCCGCCTGATCGCTGCAGGTTGCCGTGCGTGCCGCGAGGTCGTTCCGGAAGCAGGCATCATTTTGCACCTCGAACGCAGCAACGATGCCGCCGTTTATCAGGAGTTCTTCTCCCAAATGCAAAGGGCAGAAATCGATTATGACATCATCGGCGCATCCTATTATCCCTATTGGCATGGCACACCAACAGAGCTGTTTGCCAATCTTGCGGCTTGTCGCCGTTTTGGAAAGCGCATTATGCTCGTGGAGATCGGTTACGGCTTTACCGCAAAGGCTTACGTGCTGGACGGCAAAGAGAGCCGACTCGTGATCGATGCCGATCGCGCAAACGTTCCCGGACTTGCCGATAAATACCCCATCAGCCCCGAGGGACAAGCGGCTTTCATAAAAGACCTTCTTGCAAGAGCAGAGGAGAATGGCATTGAAGCTGCCGTTTACTGGGAGCCCCTGTGGCTGCCGGGGGAGGGGATCTGCTGGGCATCTCCCGCAGGGCAATCCTATATAAAGGAGGAAGGAAAATCCACTGCAAACGAGTGGGCAAACCAATGTCTCTTTGATTATAAAGGAAGAAAACTCCCTGCCTTTGATGTTTTTCGTACGGTCTAAATTGGATTTAGCTAAAGTAAATTGGCATTTTGTCAAGAAAGTAACGATGCTTTTTGGGCAAAATGCCGATTTTGGCTTAAAAATTAAACACACAGTTGACAAATATGTGCAAAAGTGTTATAATAATATTTGCGCTAAAGCGCAATAAAAAATATTTTTAGGAGGCTTTACTTATGAAAATGAGTAAGATTCTGGCTCTCGCTCTGGTAGCTATCATGCTCGTAGCGTCTTTCGTGGCTTGCACCCCTAAGACTCCCGACACGACCACTCCCGGCGGAACCAATCCCAACAACCCTGACAACCCCGAGCAACCCCAAGTAGACATTTTTGAAGCTCTGAAGGGCACCTACAACATCACCATGTGGGTTTCCGAAAAAGACGGCGTTGCTAAACTGTTCCAAGATCAAATCGATGCTTTCGAAGCTCTTCACCCCGGCATCATCATCAATGTTGAAATTGAAGGCGTTACCGAGGCTGACGCAGGCTCCAAGGTAGTTGCTGACGTTGCAACTGCTCCTGACATCTACTGCTTCGCACAAGACCAGCTCGCACGTCTGGTTCAGGCTCAAGCTCTTGCTAAGCCCGCTTCCTCCGTTGCAGACGCTCTCAAGGCTAACAACGACGGCGGCTCCGTTGCAGCTGCTACCGTTGCAGGTGAGCTCTACGCTTACCCCATGACCAGCGACAATGGTTACTTCATGTACTATGATACCAGCATCATCTCCCCCGAGGACGCTGAAGATCTTGCTACTCTTATCGAAAGATGTAATGCAGCAGGCAAGAAGTTCCGCTTCGCTCTTGAGAATGCTTGGTACACCGCTTCCTTCTTCTTCGCAACCGGTTGCCACTCCAACTGGACCATGGACGCAGAAGGTAACTTCAACGCAATCGACGACGACTTCAACTCTGAAGCTGGTCTCGCTGCTATGAAGGGTATGCAAATGCTCGCTCAAGCTAACTGCTACGATTCCGACGCTGACGTATTCACCGATGCAGGCGTTATCGTTACCGGTATCTGGAATGCAACCTCCGCAGCTGAGCACTTTGGTGAAAACCTCGGTGCAACCGACCTTCCTTCTTTCACTGTTGACGGCAAGACCTACCACCTCGGTGGCTACACCGGCAACAAGCTGATGGGTGTTAAGCCCCAAACCGACAAGATGAAGGCAGCTCTCCTCTCTCTCCTGGCTGAGTACCTCACCAGCGAAGAGTGCCAACTCCAAAGATTCAATGCTTTCGAGTGGGGTCCCTCTAACCTCAAGGCTCAACAGTCTGAGGCTGTTCAAGCTAACGTTTCTCTCGCAGCTTTCGCTAAGCAAGCAGCTTACGGTCAACCCCAGGGCCAGATCCACGGTTCTTGGTGGGATATCGCTAAGGTTCTCGGCGCAGACGCTAAGAATGCTAAGTCCGAAGCAGACCTCGTTGCAGCTCTCGAAGCATACGATGCAGCTATCGATGCAGTTCTTAACATGACCGAAGATCAAAAGCAAGCTTGGAGCGTTATCGGTAATATCTGTGACACCAACTGGGATACCGACTTCGCATTGAACCCCGTATCTAACGGTGTTTGGGAGTCCGACGTTCTCGAACTCGAAGCAGGCAAGGAATTCAAGGTTCGTCAAGGCGCATCTTGGGACGTTAACTTTGGTGTTGACGGCGCTCCCAACGGTGGCAACATCGTTGTTGAGACTACCGGCAACTACAAGGTAAGATTTACTTACGACGGCACAACCGCTGTTATCGAACTGATCCCTGCTAACTAATCTATCCTTAGATTAAGCAACATATAACCTAAGGTTGGGGGAGCCAACGGCTCCCCCAACTCTCACAAAAAAGGCATTGTTAGCCGATATGCAAGGACGACAGTTGTCTTGTACATCGGCTAACAATGCCTTTTCAATACAAAAAGGAGTGTAAACTCAGTTTATATTTGATTATGAAAAGATTAACAGATTTAGAATATTTACAGCTGAATAAGTTTCAAGCTTTTCTTTATAAGCTGAAGATGTTCTTTGTTTCCATTCCGCTCTGGTTCAAGGGCTTGGGCCTTTCCATCCTTGGCTTCTTTAAATCCTGCGGCTTGGCAATCAAGAATGAGGTAGTTGATATTGTGACTACCTTTACAAAGGGTAACTGGGCTGTTAAGCTTTCTTTCCTGATCTTCGGCTTTGGTAACTTCTACTACGGACAAATTGCACGCGGCATTTTGTTCCTTTTGTTTGAAATCGTCTTTATTGCTTACATGATCGTTCCCAGCGGCGGTATGTATTGGATGGGCAAGTGTAACTGGTTCCAAACCGGCAAAACCGTTGGTACCGTTCAAGGCGGAAACATTGAAGTTGAATTGGTTCCCGGCACGGGCTTTTACATTGAGCAATGGGTAGACGGTGACGACTCCGTCAAGGTGCTTTTGTATGCACTGCTCACCGTTCTCTTTATCGTGGCGTTTGTTATTACCTGGAGAATGCAGGTTAAGCAATGCCGCCTTTGCATGGATATCGTTGCAAAGGGCAAAAAGATCAAGAGCGGCAAGGATGACCTCAAATCCTTGTTGGATGACCAATTCCACAAAACCCTGCTCGCCCCCTCACTCATTGGTATTCTTGCATTCACAGTCCTGCCCATCATTTACATGGTGCTCATCGCGTTCACCAGCTACGATGCTGCGCATGACGGTTATGCAAACCTGTTCACATGGGTAGGTCTTGAGCACTTCAACGAGCTGTTCGACTTTGGCAAGGGCGGCTTGGGTCTTGCATTTGGTGAGATCCTTTCCTGGACCTTGATGTGGTCCTTCTTTGCAACCTTCACCAACTATTTCCTTGGTATGTTCGTTGCAATTATGATCAACAAAAAGGGTATTAAGATCAAGAAGTTCTGGAGAACGATTCTGGTTATGACCATTGCCATTCCGCAGTTCGTATCCTTGCTTTACGTATCCAAGCTCTTTACAACCTCCGGTCTGATCGGTTCGGTTTTGGAAAAGATTCCGTTCATTCACGATTGGCGTGTTGCGAATCACTTTGTATCCTTGTGGGATTCTCCCGTTGTTGCGAAGATCTTGTTGATCGTGATCAACATCTGGATCGGTATTCCTTACATCATGCTGATGGCAACGGGTATTCTGATGAATATTCCCAACGATCTTTACGAGTCTGCACGCATTGACGGTGCAAGCTCGGTACAACAGTTTACCAAAATCACACTGCCTTATATGCTGTTCGTTACGGGTCCGTATCTGTTGACCAGCTTTGTAGGCAACCTGAACAACTTTAACGTTATCTACCTTCTCACCGGCGGTAACCCGCTCAATACCGAAATCGGCGTTGCGGGCGGTGCCTCGGTAGGTCACACCGACCTGTTGATAACTTGGCTCTTTAAGATGACGCTTGGCAGTACCGAATCCAAGTACTATATGGCATCCCTCATTGGTATTATGGTATTCTTGGTTGTTGCGGTCTTGTCCTTGATCGTTTATAACGTCATTCCGTCTACTAAAAACGAGGAGGATTATAAGTGATGAAGAACAACAACGATATGAAAAAGCTGCAACGCAAAAGCATGGGCGCAAAAGCACAAAGACGCCTGAGCAACACCATCATCTACATCATTCTCATAATCATGACCGTTGTATGGTTGTTCCCGTTTGTGGGTATTGTGCTTGAGTCCTTTAAAACCGAGACCAAGATGCAAACCGGTTATTTGTTCCCCAAGCAATTCGGCTTCCTCCATTATGAGCGCTTATTCAAGGAGACCGACTTCCTGCTTTGGTTCAAGAACACGGCAATTATGGGTATTGCAACCGCATTTTTGCAAACGTTTTTCATTTTGTCTATGAGTTACACGCTCTCTCGCCTGCGTTTCAAAGGCAGAAAGCTGCTGATGAACTCGATGCTCATCTTGGGAATGTTCCCGGGATTCCTCACCATGATCCTGATCTACAAGGTATTTGCAGATTTTGGATTGATTAAAGAAATGGCCCCCCTCGGGCTTATCATCGTATACTGTGCAAGCAGTGGTATGGGCTACTACGTTTCCAAGGGCTTCTTTGATACCATTCCCAAGAGCCTTGACGAAGCGGCAAGAGTGGACGGCGCTACGCGTTGGCAGGTGTTCTACAAGGTCATCATGCCTTTGTCCAAGCCTATTGTTATTTACACCATCCTGATGGGCTTTATGGCACCTTGGGGTGACTTCATGCTTGCAAGCTACCTCATCCACGAAAACAGCCAAGGTATGAGCGTTGCCGTGGGTATGTATGAGTGGCTTTCGAGAACAAATTTGAACACAAACTATACGATGTTTTGTGCCGCGGGCGTAATTGTGGCAATTCCCGTTGTAACGGTATTCCTGCTGTTGCAGAGGTACTACGTTGAGGGTGTTACCGGCGGCGCGGTTAAAGGATAAGGGGAGAATATTATGGCTACATTAAAGTTAACAAACGTAAAGAAAGTCTACGGCAAGGACACCGTAGCGGTTGATAACTTCAACCTGGATATTGCCGATAAGGAATTTATCGTATTTGTAGGTCCTTCGGGCTGCGGTAAATCCACCACTCTGCGTATGATCGCAGGTCTTGAGGACATCAGTGGCGGTACCATTGAAATCGACGGCGTTGTTGTAAACGATCTGCAACCCCGTGACCGTAACATTGCAATGGTATTCCAAAACTATGCACTCTATCCTCACCTGACTGTATTTGAGAACATGGCATTCAGCCTTCGTCTCAAAAAGGCTCCTCAGGACGAGGTATATGAAAAGGTAACCAAGGCTGCCGAAATTCTGGGCATTACCGAGTATCTTACCCGTAAGCCCCGTGCACTTTCCGGCGGTCAGAGACAGCGTGTTGCAATCGGCCGTGCAATGGTTCGCGATAGCAAGGTCTTCCTGATGGATGAACCGCTCTCCAACCTTGATGCAAAGCTGAGAAACCAGATGAGAGCTGAGATCATTCTGCTCCGTCAAAAGATCGATACCACCTTCATTTACGTAACGCACGACCAAACCGAGGCTATGACGCTTGGTG
>JAZNYU010000249.1:0-2042 GCA_045594605.1 Eubacteriales bacterium | reverse complement strand
GGAGCATGCCCTTGTATCCGTCGCCCGTGGTACGGGGCTTGTTGGTATAAATACGCGGGACGATCATGATCTTATCCGCAACCTTATCCTGCACGGTGCGCAAACGGGAGATATAGTCAAGGACGGAGTCCTCTTTATCGGCAGAGCAAGGACCGATGACCAGTATAAATTTATCGGATTTGCCCTCAAAAATATTCTTCAGCTCTGTTACGCAAGCATCTCTTCTTGCTTGCAGATCGGGGGATACGGGATATTGCTCCTTGATCTCCTTTGGAATGGGTAACTTACGGTAAAATTCCATATTCATGACGGTGGGTTCCTTTCGGGTATATGCTAAATTTTTTGTTTTCAGTTTGATTTTTTGGGCTTATCGAAGAGTATTCGGCGTGCGGTCGCGCGGCGCATGGTCTCTCGCATTCCGTCACTGTCTCCCTCCTTCAGGAGTGTGCGGAAACGGTCAAATTCATTAGCAAAGGCGTCCATTTGCTCAAGCAGTGCCTCGCGGTTGAGCAAGAACAGCTCCGACCACATGGCATCGTTGATCTTTGCAATGCGTGTCAGATCGCGGAAGGAGTCGCCCGTGTATTGCTCCATCATAGGAGCTTCGTTGCAGGTCATCAGCGTGACGGCAATGCAGTGAGTGAGCTGCGAGAGGAATGCGATCATGCGGTCGTGCTCCTCGGGAGAAAGCTCGGTGATGCGCGCAAAGCCAAGCACCTCGCCCAAGGTTTTGCAAGCCTCGATCGCCTCGGGGGTGTTGCGCTCGGTTGGCGTGATGATATAGTTTGCGCCGATAAATACGCGGTCGTCACTGTATTCCACGCCGCTGCTCTCACGCCCCGCCATGGGGTGTGCCGCAATAAATTCGACGTCGGGGCGCAGAATGCTTTGCACCTCGTACACGATCCGGCTCTTAACGCCCGTTACGTCGGTGATAAGCGTGCCTGCGCGGAAAAGATGTTGATACTCTTTTATCCACTCTAAAAAAATATGCGGATAGAGTGCAAAAACGATGAGGTCGGCTTTCTGCACGAATTCTGCTTTGACCTCGGTGCTCCCCTCTTTGATCATACCGAGCGAGAGTGCGTATTCAATGTCCTTTTGTTCCTTTGTAATGCAGCGGACGGTGTAGCCTTGACGGCTGAGGGCGCGCGCATAGCTGCCGCCGATAACGCCCAAGCCAACGATGAGGACGTTGGTATCTTTTGTCAGGGGTTTCATTTCAGGGTTCCTTTGTTATGGGGTAATGATTTCGGTTTGAATACCGAGGGCGTGGATGCGCTCAAAAAAGTCGGGAAAGCTCTTGGCAACGGCTTCCGCTCCCTCGATAATGCCGCCTGTGACGGTAGCAAGAATGGCAAGTGACATAACAATGCGGTGATCGTTGTGTCCACAAAGCGGCTCGGTGGGGGCGTGAAATGCGGTGGGAGTGATGATGACCTCGTTTTCAAGGACCTCAACGGTCGTGCCGAATTTGCGAAGCTCGTCTGCCATCGCCTCGGCGCGGTTGCTTTCCTTGATGACCAGACGGCGCGTATCGGTAAAGCGACCTCCCTGTCCTTTTGCCGCCATGGCAAACAGAATGGGGCCAAGGTCAGGGCAATCTGCCAAAGATATGGTGGCTATGCCTTGCTTGAGGCTTTCAAAATGGGTAAGATAAACGCGGTCGCCCTGCAGGGATGCAGGATCAAGGCCGTCGACCTCTACCTCTCCGCCCACAAGATTGAATGCGGACAGGAATGCAGCGCCCGAGTAGTCACCCTCAACGGTGATGTTCTGCGCCTGCATTGGCTTGCCGCCGCAAATGCGGAGGGTAAGATCGTCAAGCCATTCGACGTCCGCTCCAAAGGCGGCGAGCGTTTGCAGAGTGAGGAGCACGTAAGAACGGCTCTCAAAGGGCGGAAGAATATGCAAAATGCTCTCGCCCTCGACTTGTGTCAGGGCAAACAGCATACCGCTGATGAACTGACTGCTGACATTGCCGGGGAGTGTGTAATCCCCTGCGGTCAGAGGTCAAGTCGGAGGCCAAGCGGTCTTAGGGA
>JAZNYU010000248.1:0-19859 GCA_045594605.1 Eubacteriales bacterium | reverse complement strand
GGGCTGGAAATATCCTGAATCAAACCTCTCCATTTGAGATCTTCATAAAGTGTCATTTGAGTTTCCTCCGTACAAAAAACAATTTAACTGATATATTATACCATATAATTTATATTTCGTCAACCGTAAAATCAAAAAATCAAATCTTTTTCCTATCTTTTTGCAAAAAGGCGGTAAAAAAATGAAAAAATCGCAAAAAAATTTTCAAAAAGCTCTTGCAAAATGGGGAAGTGTGTGGTATAATACTCGTGTTGCGCTATGGCGCAAGAAATTTAGGATGGTCCGCTGCATGCTCGCATGAACGTCCGGTATATTATAGGAGGGCTCAAAAATGAATTTGGTTGAGGCTTTTACAAACGAGCAATTGAAACAGGAACTCCCCGTGATTCGCATCGGTGACACCATCCGTGTTCACAACAGAATCAAAGAGGGTAACCGTCAGAGAATCCAGATGTTCGAAGGCACCGTGATCGCAAAGCACGGCGGCGGCATCTCTGAGACCTTTACCGTAAGACGCGTTTCTTATGGCGTAGGCGTAGAGAAGACCTTCCCCATCCATTCTCCCAATGTTGAAAAGGTTGACATTATCCGCGTTGGTAAGGTAAGACGTGCAAAGCTGTACTACCTCCGTGACCGCGTTGGTAAGGCATCCAAGGTTAAGGAACAGATCAACTAATCTATCCTTACAAATAAAAACCATTCCCAAAGTGGGAATGGTTTTTATTTTTTTAGCGATTACAGCGCAGCAAGTCGCTCTACAATCGCGGCATAGCGAGGGGAGTCCTTTGCGGGTGCAAAGACACTTTCGGGCTTGGTGAGGTGTCGCCAATAGGCATGCCCGAGCGTTTCTGCTTGGCTTTTGAAAATGTTGCTTTGAGCAACCTTGATTGTGTTAACGAGCAGGGAAGTGTGTTCGGTTTTGGAAAAGCTTTGCAATGCTTCCAGGTGAACGGTCATCAGTTCAAGCTCGTCAAGCGCTCGCTCAAACTCTCCAACTTTTGCACTTTGCGCTGCCATAAAGAAGCTGAACGTTGCCAAACGGTCGTTATAAAATCCAAAATCCTTATCCGAAAAGATAATACAAACAATATCGTAGAGCATCTTCCACATGGTGTGCTTTTGTTCGGGCGTATATTTCGCCTCGGGGCAATCGAGGAGATATTTCATGTAAAGATGCATGGTGTCGCACACCTTCCAAAAATAGTTTTGACAGTGCAATACAAGTTCGTCACCCTCAAGCACGTGCAGGTGCAGGTCTGTGTGTTGAGGCATCATATCGGCATACTGCCGCGCAGCTTTTTTATCGCCCACGCGTAGATGGGTAAAGCAAAGGCAGCTAATGGCACCCATTCTGTAATTGGTATTCTCCGATTTCAGGAGTTGTTCACCGATAGAAAGGATTTCGTCAAAATTTTCTCTGTCCGATGCATTTCGCAAAACCCACATCAAACGATAACGTACTGTTTCATCGTTGGGGTATTTCTTTTGCATGGCACGGCAGAGCTGCAATCTTTCCTCGGTTTTTCCCTGATTGTGAAGAGCGCTTTCCTCTGCCAAAAAGCTTTCAATTTCCGCCTGCTTTTTGCTTTTAGAAAGGTCAATTTCCAAAAGAATGTCGGCACTCACCTCAAAAATATTGGCAAGAACGGGCAGGTGCGAAATATCGGGCGCGGTCTTGTCGCACTCCCATTGGGAGATGGCGTTGGTAGAAAGGCCCAAAAGCTCGGCAAGCTGTTCCTGCGTAATCCCTTTGTCGCGGCGCAGCTTTTTAATGGTAGTTCCAATAGACATAACGTATCCTCCGTGTGTAGTGATTCAAAAGCGCTTTTGTACTCTCATTATACACGCCAAAAGGCGACTTTTCCACCAAGTGTTTTACCGATTTCATTCAATCGTCGCTTTATTTTTTACAGTAATAGTTTATCACACGAGGAGGAAAAAGTCAATTCCGTCCTGCGATTTTTGCTCAAAACCTTTACAAATCCCCATAAATGTGCTATACTGACAGTATCCTCATTGCAAAAAGGAGAAAGACAATGAAAAAAGTAACTGTCAAATTCAATTTCAGCAGTATTATCTGGGGCATTATTTTGGTGGCGGTAGGCGTCATCTTTGCTCTGAATTCTTTAAAGATTACCAACATCGACATCTTTTTTGATGGCTGGTGGACGCTCTTTATCATCATCCCCTGCACGATCCACCTCTTTACCGAGCGCGACGTGATCGGCAACCTTTGCGGCATTTTGCTTGGCGTGTTCCTTCTTTTGTGCGCGCGCGGTGTTTTGCAGTATTCCATGCTTTGGAAGCTTTTGTTGCCCCTCTTTGTGATCGCCATTGGCTTAAAGCTGATCTTCAAAGGTCTGTTCCGCCGCAATGTTTGGGACGATGACGACGATTATGACGATGACGACGAAACCCTCGACGAGAACGGCAACCCACCCCACACGGCAAACGCCATTTTTTCGTCACATCACATAAACTATGACGGCATGGTGTTCCACTCTGCCGAGCTCAACGTCATTTTTGGCGGCGCACAGCTCGATCTGCGTAAGGCGATCATCGAAGGGGACTGCAAGGTTCGCGCCAACAGCATCTTTGGCGGCGTCACCATCCTCGTGCCCGACAACGTCAACGTAAGAGTAAGCAGCAGCAATATTTTTGGCGGTTGCTCCAATAAGACCACAGAGAAAGAGGGAGCACACACCATTTATATTACCAGCAACAGTATTTTTGGTGGCACATCCATAAAATAACAAGCAAAAGGGACGGATTCCAAGCGAATCCGTCCTTTTTTTGTCTTTTTTTCAAAAAAATCAACAAATCCCGACCATATTGTGCTATAATGATAATGAAGTAATATTTTTTGATAGAATGAGGGGGACGTATGGATATTTTACAACACCTCAAAAACAATATTCTGTATTTGGATGGCGGCATGGGAACGCTCTTGCAGGCGCGCGGCCTTTTGGCGGGAGAGCTCCCCGAGCGGTGGAACCTTTCGCACCCCGACGTCATCACCGAGATCCACAAACAGTATTTTGATGCCGGCTCAAACGTTGTCAACACCAACACCTTTGGGGCAAACTGCCTCAAATTCGGTGCAGACGAGCTCGAGGCAATCATCGGTGCGGCAATCAACAACGCGCGCCGTGCCGCAGCAGAAAGCAAGACAGAGAGCCCCAAGTGGGTTGCCCTTGACATCGGTCCCACAGGTCGGATGCTCGCGCCTTACGGTGACCTCGATTTTGAAGATGCCGTCGAGATCTTTGCCAAAACCGTCCGCCTCGGTGTCAAGCATGGGGCAGATCTGATTATGATTGAGACGATGAGTGACAGCTACGAAACGCGTGCCGCGCTCCTTGCCGCCAAAGAGAATAGCAATCTCCCCGTATTCGTTTCCTGCGCCTTTGGCGAGGATGGCAAGCTGATGACAGGCGCGAACCCTGCCGCAATGGTCGCCATGCTCGAGGGCATGGGAGCAGATGCTATCGGCATCAACTGCTCGCAAGGACCGCAAAAGCTGATAGGCGTCATCAAAGAATACCTCACGCACGCATCTATCCCCGTTCTCTTTAAGCCCAACGCGGGACTGCCGCGCGTCGAGAAAGGGAAGACGGTCTACGATCTTTCTCCCGAGGCGTTCGCCGCCGATATGGCTACTGCTGTATCTCTTGGCGTGCGCGCCGTTGGCGGATGCTGCGGCACAACGCCCGCATATATCGAAGCATTGGTTCCAAAGACAAAGAATTGCAAGCCGCAACCCATCCAAAAGAAAAACATCACCTGCGTGTCGTCCTACACGCACGCAGTCATCTTTGACAGAGCCCCCGTCCTCATTGGTGAGCGCATCAATCCCACGGGAAAGAAGCGCTTCAAGGAGGCACTCAAAGCAGGGGATATGGACTACATTCTGCGCGAAGGACTTGCGCAAGCTGACCGCGGCGTGCACATTCTGGACGTCAACGTAGGACTTCCCGAGATCGACGAGGTGGCAATGCTGTGTGATGCCGTCACGCGCTTGCAAGAGGTCACAGATCTGCCCCTGCAGATCGACACCGCAGATCCCGTAGCAATGGAGGCAGCTCTGCGCCGCTACAATGGCAAAGCTATGATCAACTCGGTCAACGGTAAGAGGGAAAGCATTCAAACCGTCTTTCCGCTTGTCAAAAAGTACGGCGGACTTGTGGTCGCGCTCACGCTTGTCGAGAGCGGCATTCCCACACGCGCCGAGGATCGCGTAGCGATTGCCGAGCACATCCTCGCGGTTGCCGCCGAATACGGCATTGATAAAAAGGATATCATTTTCGATCCGTTGGCGCTGACGATCAGTGCCGATGCCACCGCTGCACGCGAAACACTCCGCGCCGTGGAGCTGATCCGCAAAAATCTTGGATGTCACACGTCCTTGGGCGTTTCCAACGTTTCGTTTGGGCTGCCGCAGCGCGACCTTATTAACAGCATCTTCTTTGCGCAGGCGCTCGAACGCGGACTCTCTGCCGCGATCATGAACCCGTACTCTCTTGAAATGATGAAGACCTATCACGCATTTTGCGCGCTTGACGGGCAGGACGAAAACTGCGCGGCGTATATCCGTTTTGCATCCGAATTGCCGTCTGCAAGCGCCGCCACATCAGTGGCATCTGCCGCACCCTCTGCAGCCCCCGGGCTTGAGGGGAGCGAATTGCAAAAAGCCGTTGCCAAGGGCTTGCGTGACCGCGCCGCCGCACTTGCGCGCGAGGAACTCAAAACACGCGCTCCGCTTGACCTTGTGCAAGCCGACATCATCCCCGCACTTGACGTTGTAGGCGAGGGCTTTGAAAAGAAAACCGTCTATCTGCCGGGGCTTTTAATGGCTGCCGAGGCGGCAAAAGCGGCGTTTGAAGAGGTCAAGGCGTGCCTTCCTGCCGCCGCAAATAACGGTGTTGTCGTTGTGTTGGCAACCGTCAAGGGTGACATTCACGACATTGGCAAAAACATTGTAAAGCTACTACTCGAAAACTACGGTTTCCTCGTCTGCGACCTCGGTCGCGACGTTTCCCCCGAAGCAATTGTGGACGAGATCGTGCGCCTGCACGCACCGCTTGTAGGGTTGAGCGCTCTCATGACCACCACCGTACCCGCGATGGAGGAGACCATCCGCAAGCTCCGCACCACCGCACCGTGGTGCAAGATCGTTGTTGGCGGTGCCGTGCTGACACGAGAATACGCAGATAGCATCGGTGCGGACTGCTACGCAAAGGATGCCATGGAGACCGTCCGTTATGCCGAAGCGCTTTTGGGAGATAACACCAAATGAAGCGGCTTCTTTGTTTGATTTTTGTCCTCGTCCTTATCTGTGCGCCGCTTTCTTCCTGTGCGCCCGAGGTAATGAGCGAGGATGCCTTCTGCCGCATCTATTTTCTGGATGTCGGGCAAGGGGACTGCACCCTCATCCGCACGCGTGGCGGCGACATCCTCATTGATGCAGGTCCCGAATCGGCGCAGGATGTGCTCTGTTTGCGCCTGAAACAGTTGGGAGTAAAGGAAATTGCCTTAGCGGTTTTCACACATCCCGACGAAGACCACGTTGGCGGTGCTGACGGCGTCCTGAATCAAATTTCTGTCAAAGAGGTTTGGCTTCCTGTGCGCGAGATGGACAACCCATCGGCGGCGCGTATGGAGCAGGCGATCAAGGATAGCGGTGCCATCCGCAAAAACGTCAAAGCAGGCGAGATTTTCACCGTTGGCGACGTTGTTGTGGCAACCCTCGCACCTTTGGGAGATGCCACAAACGACCCCAATGATAACAGTATCGTCCTGCGCATCAGTTGCGGCGAGATCGGCATGCTCTTTATGGGAGACGCGAGTGTTAAAGTGGAAAAGAAGCTGATCGAAACCTATGCCAAGGGGCACATCTCGGCGCAGCTTTACAAGGTGGGGCATCACGGCTCGTCCACCTCAAACACCCAGGACTTTTTGGATATCGTCAATCCCACCTATGCAGTTATTTGCTCATCCATTGATAATTCCTACGGACATCCGCACGGCGTTGTTGTCGAGCGGTTGCAAAATATCGGCGCTACGGTGCTGATGACGGCAACCGACGGCGAGGTTGTGCTGGAATGTAACAAAAGTGCCATCTGGCACATCAACAAAAAAGGAGAAAAACAATGAAAGTTTTAGTAACGGGCGGCTCGCGCGGCATTGGCGCGGCTTGTGTGCGCGCCTTCTGCCAAAGAGGGGACAGCGTTGCCTTTTTGTACCGCGCAAACCACGCACGTGCAGAAGCGCTTGTAGCCCAAACGGGAGCCATCGCAGTATGTGCCGACCTCTCGGATGCAGCCTCTGCTACCGTTGCAGTCCAAACCGCCACCGAGCAGCTTGGCGGCATTGACGTCCTCGTCAACAACGCGGGCATTGCACAGATCAAACTCTTTGGTGACATCACCGACGGGGATTGGCGAAGCATGATAGATACCAACCTCGGCAGTGCGTTCTACGTCACGCGTGAGGCAACCAAAACCATGATCGCGCAGCATAGCGGTTCCATCATCAACATTGGCTCTATGTGGGGCAAGGTGGGGGCTTCCTGCGAGGTGCACTACTCGGCAGCCAAAGCAGGCCTGCGCGGCTTTACCATGGCGCTCGCCAAGGAGCTCGGACCGTCTGGTATCACCGTCAACTGTATCGAGCCCGGCGTGATCGATACCGAAATGAACGCGAGCCTCGATGAAGAAACGCGCCGCGAGCTTTGCGAAAGCACCCCCATGTGCCGCCTTGGCAAGCCCGAAGAGGTTGCCGCAGTCGCTTGCTTCTTGGCATCCAAGGAGGCATCCTTTATTACAGGGCAGATCATTGGTGTTGACGGCGGCTTTGCCATCTGAAAACTTGAGAGGAAACCGTTATGAAAAAGTTTTTTAAGACCTTATGCATCCTTGCCTTGGTGTGTGCGTTGGTAATAGGCGCAGGCTTTGTGTGGGAATACCAAAGCGGAAAGCTTTTTACCTTTTTCCGCATGTTCAGACCGCGCGAGCTTCTCATAAAGCCCGTCGAGGCACTCGAAAATGCGCAAACCAAAACCATGGAAGAATGGTTGCAGGATGCACGCGTCACCGAGAGCAAAACCCTTATGCTTGTTAACTTCGAGCATCCACTGCCCGAGGGCTACGAAGCCGACCTTGAGGAATACAACGGCGCCAAGATGCACCCCTTGATGGTAGCGCCTTATATCGCTCTGCGCGACACCGTGCAAGAGAGAACAGGCATTCGCATTTACGTTTCCAGCGATTTCCGCACTGCCGAAAAGCAGGCGGAGCTTCTGGAACAATACGGTCCCGACCGTGCTGCTCCCGTTGGGTGCAGTGAGCACGAGGCAGGACTATCACTTGACGTCTACGCACCCGAGCACGGTAGCTATGCATTTCTCAATTCTCCCGCAGGCAGAGAGGTCAACCGCATCTGCCACGAATACGGCTTTATCATCCGCTACCCATCGGACAAAACAGAGGTCACGGGCTTTGACTACGAGCCTTGGCATCTGCGCTACGTCGGTGCACCGCACGCCGAGCTGATCGCCTATAGCGGACTTGCCTATGAGGAATACCTTGAAGCCTTCACGCCCGAAACCTGGTACACTTATGGCAACTACCTCATTCTCCGCACCGCCAACAGGGAGGAGCTCACACTCCCCGAGGCGTTTACATCCTGCCACATTTCTTTCGACAATACAGGATACTGCGTTGTTACAGTGGAACTGTAACAACGAGTGAAGAGTGCAGTGTGGATTTGCAAGAAGATTCCCCCACAATATATAATAATGTAAAAAACTTTTTAAAAACCTATTGACAAACCCTTGTAAAATATGCTATAATAATATGCCGCTTGAAAAAGGCTCTTTTAAGTGCGCCCAAAAACGCCGCCTTCATATCAGCGAGTCTATCAGAAAGAGAGGTGCTTTTCGTGTTTGCAATTATCGAAACCGGCGGAAAGCAGTACAAAGTAATCGAGCAAGACATTATTTTTGTTGAAAAGCTCGACGTTAACGAAGGAGACGAAATCGTCTTTGACAGCGTTAAGGCATTGTCTACTGACAACGGCTTTGTAGCTGGTACTCCCAACGTAGCTGGCGCTCGCGTTACTGCTAAAGTTCTTAAGAACGGCAAGAACAAGAAGATCTACGTTATGAAGTACAAGTCCAAGAAGAACGAAAAGAAGAAGATCGGTCACCGTCAACCCTTTACCAAGGTTCAGATCCTGACCATCGAGGGCTAATCGCTCAGTCAGTACGATGACAAAAATCGTGTTTTTCAGAAGCGGTGGAGTGTTCTACGGCTTTCAAGAGCAAGGTCACACAGGCTACGGTGAGGCAGGCGACGACATTTTGTGCGCTGCCGTCTCGTCCATGACAATGCTCGTCATCAACACCATTGAGGTTGCGTATGCTTCCCCTGTTGATTATGACATCAACGAGGGCGCGACAAAAATTACGGTAAGAGCCAAAGCGGCGCTGCCCGAGTTTGAGTCGGATGATTACAAGAGATATGCAGTTTCGGGTATTATGATGGGTTACTATTGCCAGCTCAGTGATATGCTTGAGGAGTACGGCGATTATCTTGACGTAACCGTTGTAGATAAAGCGTGGGAAGAATAATTCACCAAACCCCTGCGATTCCGCAATCGGGAATCAAAAAAATTTAGGAGGATAAGAATGATGTTAAAGCTCAGTTTACAGTTCTTTGCTCATAAGAAAGGTGTCGGTTCTACCAAGAACGGTCGCGATAGCGAATCCAAGCGTCTTGGCGTTAAGAAGTCCGACGGTCAATCCGTCGTAGCCGGCAACATCATCATCAGACAAAGAGGCTCCGCAATCTGCGCCGGCGAAAACGTAGGCGTAGGCAAGGACTACACTCTGTATGCTCTGATCGATGGTAAGGTAAAGTTCGAGCATAAGACCAAAACTCAGAAGAAGGTTAGCGTATATGCTGACTGATCTATTCTGACAGAATATACGGCATAGGTCACAAGACCTATGCCGTATATTTTTGGGCTGCTCAATTCGCGCAGAGCAAAAGCCACACTTAAAAGATAATTCGAGTTCTGACTGAACTTGAAACAAATGAATAAAAGGTTGAAACCCGTCGAAAAAAATCGGCGGGTTTCTTCGTTATTATGTGTGGCTTTTTAGCCGCGCTCGACCTCTCTGCCGTACCTTTGTACGGCGACGATAGGTCGATCACGCCTTCTGCATCAAATTGAGTGCGCCCACATTTTGGGTTTTATATGAAACTGAATGATTTACGAATGCTCCTGTTTTCCAAACTTTTTCAAAAGCAAAATCAGTCCAACGATCATGATAGCAGGGAACAAGGTTGCAAAAAGAAGCCCTGTTTTAAGGTTGCCGCCAACGGCATCCGCAATGCTGCCAACCATAGAGGGACCAACCGCCGCGCCGAGGTCGCCTGCCAGTGCCAAAAAGGCAAACATTGCCGTGCCGCCGCGAGGGCATTTTTGCGAGGAAATGCAAATCGTTCCGGGCCACATAATGCCAACCGCGAGTCCGCAAAGCGCGCAACCGATAAGACCAATGATCGGGATAGGCGACAGAGCCGCCAACAGATAGCACACCACACACAAGGAGCCGCAAGCAAGCATCACTTTGGTTAGGTTGAGCTGTTCGCTTTTCTTTCCATAAAATACGCGGGTAATTCCCATAAAAATAGCAAACATGCAAGGGCCTGCCAAGTCGCCAATGGTTTTAGAGACACCAAGCGCCGACTCGGTAAAAGCAGATGCCCATTGTGTCATCGTCGCTTCGGATGCGCCCGCGCAGATCATCAAGAGGATCATCAGCAAGAACAGAGGCGTTCTCAACAACTGACCAACACGCATGCCGTCGCCGTCCTCTACCAATCGCTCAATCGGGCAAGAGAGGAAGTTTACGGTGTTTACAAGCGGTACTGCCGCCCAGATCATGGTCAGGATCTTCCAATTTTCAATGCCGAATACCGTAAAAAAGAGTGTCGAACCCAATATCACGCCAACTGCACCCCAGCAGTAAAAGGAGTGCAACAGACTCATCACGCCTGCCTTGTTCTCAAACGGGCAAGCCTCAACAATCGGGCTGAGCAAGACCTCGACAAGACCGCTGCCAATGGCGTACAGAACTACGGAAATGACAATGCCAACAAAAGCGTTGGGGAGGAGTTCGGGCAGGAATGCCATCAAAATCAGTCCGAGTGCCGAAACCAATTGTGAGATGACCACGCAAGTGCGGTAGCCAATGATGTCGGCAAATTTGACCGCTACCAAGTCAACAAGCAACTGCGTCAGATAAAATACCAAAGGGATCAGCGCAATCATCTCAAGCGAAATCCCATAAGAGCTCTTGAACGTTAAAAACAAGAGCGGTGCAAAGTTTGAGGTGATCGCCTGCGTAATAAAGCCAAGATAGCAAGCAATCAACGTTTTTTTGTAGTTTTTCGTCTTTGTCATACTGTCTCCTTGTGAGGATCATACCAAAATGTCTTTGTCCTTACGAAAGACTATTATATCACAAACCAGTCTGATTGTAAATACATTTTTTCGTCGCACCGCAAGGTGCGACATTTTTTTTACGCCCCATATGATAAAATAAGAAAAAAGACAAAAAAGAGGAGTGAGAAAATGCTAAAAAAGGGTGGACAAGTCTCGTATGAGCAAAAGGAAGATACACTCGTGGTGCATATTGGCGGCGAGATCGATCATCACAGTGCCGTAGAGGTGCGCACCGAAATTGATGCGCGCATTATTGCCACAACGCCCGCGCGCGTACTGTTGGAGCTTTCCGCAGTCGATTTTATGGATAGCTCAGGGCTCGGGCTCATCATGGGGCGTTTTGCGCTTATCAAAAAGTTCGGCGGAACACTCGCGCTGCTTGATCCAAGCCCAGCCGTGATGAAAATGATCAAGCTGGCAGGCATGGACCGCATGGTTTCTATTTTGAAAACAAAAGTGAAAGGAATATAAAACAATGAAGAACAACAGAGTCGATTTCAGCGCGGCGGTAGAGAATGAAATGAAGCTCATTTTGCCGTCGCTGTCGGTCAACGAGGGCATGGCACGCGCGGCAGTCGCGGCTTTTTGCGCGCAACTCAACCCCACCGCAGTGGAGCTTGCCGACATCAAATGCGCCGTCTCCGAGGCGGTCACAAACTGTATCGTGCACGCGTACCGCGAGGAAGTAGGGGAGATCACCATCGAGGTCAAGCTCTGCGAGGGGCGGCTTGTTTGCATCGATATTCGCGACCGCGGATGCGGTATTGAGAATATCAAGCAAGCGCGCGAGCCTCTCTTTCCCACCGACGCCGCAGGCGAGCGGAGCGGCATGGGCTTTACGGTTATGGAGAGCTTTTGCGACGAGCTCCGCGTCAGCAGCCGCAAGGATCGCGGCACAACAATCACCTTGCTCAAACGGTTACATAAATGAGGATGAAAACATCTGTTTTTATTTTGCGGTGAGGTGAAGGAATGGAAACAAGCACACTCTACGAGCGCAACCAAGAGCTGTTGCGCCGCGCAAGCGAGGGAGACAGCGAAGCCGAGGCGGCACTCGTCGAGGAGAACCTCGGGCTTGTGCGCAAGGTCGCGCGCCGCTTTCTCGACCGCGGAACCGAATACGAGGATCTCGTGCAGATCGGCACGATCGGTATGATCAAAGCCATCCGTTCCTTTTCAAGCGAAAGGGGAACGGTCTTTTCCACGTACGCCGTGCCGCTCATCATCGGGGAGATCCGCAGGCACTTGCGCGATGAGGGCCCCATCAAGGTCAGCCGCATTTACAAGCGGCAGGGCATGATGCTGATGTGCGAAAAGAACCGCATCGCCGCCGAGGAAGGCAGAGATGCAGGTGTTGCCGAGCTTGCCGCACGGTGCGGCGTGAGTGTAGAAGAAGCAGCGATCTCTTTGGATGCCATGTCGCCCGTAACCTCGCTTTCAGATTTTGTATACGGCGAGGATACCGTTACTTATGAAAACGTTATTCCCGACGAGGAGAGCGAGCGGGAAAGCGAGCGGATCTGCGATAGAGTCGCGCTCACACAGTGTATCCACCGTTTGCCCGAGTTGTGGCAAAAGATCATACTCATGCGCTACTTCAGGAATATGACGCAGCAACAAACAGGAGTGGCACTGGGGCTGACACAGGTCAAGGTTTCGCGAGAGGAGAAAAAGCTGCTTGCCGCATTGCGGGAAGAGTTGTCCTGAAAATTGAAACACATTTTGTGAGAAAAGCCGGCTGTGGAATTTGCGTGAACCAAGGATTTTGCTATACGTTTTTATTGACAAACCGCCCGTTTTCTGCTATAATGAAAACGAGCGGTTTTGTGCCGCAATCCCGAAAGGAGCTTATCCCCAAGTTGAAAAAAGTACTCCAATTCTTCCAAAAATTCGGCAGTGCCATCCTGTCGCGCTTGCGCGCCTTCGCGTGGCGAAAGCTCATCCCGTGGGGCGCGTTACTCCTTGGCAGCTGCCTTTTCTTTTGTGCCTGTGCGCTTACCATCAGCGCCGCCGTTTGCCGCAAGACCGCGCCGCGTATTACAACCGCCGAGGCTTTGCAAACCGCGGGCGAGCATTTCGATCTCATTCTTGTTCTCTGTTGTGCCGTCCGCCCAGACGGAACTCCCAGCCACATGCTCGAGGACCGCATCAAAACGGGCGTCTCTCTCTATGGGGCAGGACTTGCCGACGGCATTTTGATGAGCGGCGACCGCAGTGAAGGCTATGACGAGGTTGGAACAATGCACCGTGTTGCCGAGGAGCTCGGCGTTCCCCAAGAGGTGATCACCATCGACCCCAAGGGCTACTCCACCTACGAAAGCATGGTCAACCTCCTAAAAGAGCATAAGGGCAAGCGCGTGCTGATCGTCACGCAAAAATACCATCTCTACCGCGCGCTCTACATCGCCCAAAAGCTTGGCATCGATGCCTGGGGCGTGAGCGCCGACCTGCGTACCTACACCAAGCAGCTCAAATACGACCTGCGCGAGATCTTGGCGCGCATCAAGGACGTGCTTTGGGTGGAATACAATTCACAATAAGAAAAGAGAAAAGCCTTTCCGAGAGGGGAAGGCTTTCTTTTTATTCACTTTAATTTTGACTTTTTTGTGAATTTGCAACCGAAAATCACCAATTTTGCGAAAAAATGTGGTATAATATATATGTAGACAATGTGAAGGAGTTCAAATTTATGCAGCGAAACTTCAAAAAAGACGAATACGTATTTTATGAATCCGGCGGAATATGCAAGATTCTCGACGTTCAGTTCGCCCCGCTTGAGGGTATGCCTGCCGACAGAGAATATTACATTATGCGGTCTATTCACGACAAAAGCGGATTGATCTACGTTCCCAAGGACAATCAAAACATCTATATGCGACCTCTCTTGAATGCATCGGGAGCAGAGGAGCTTTTGTCGCACCTTTCGCAAATTTTGCCGATCATTGAGGCAAACGGCAAGCTTTTGCGCGCCAAGTATCTGGAGGCTATGCAAAAGCACGAGCCGGGTGAGTGGGTACGCATCATCAAAACGGCTTACAATCGCAAAAATGAATTTCCCGATCGCATCCAACGCCTTTCCGAAGGGGAGCGCGATCTGGTTGCACGCGCAAAGTGCTTCCTTTACACCGAGCTCTCATTAGCGCTTGACATCCCCGAAAAAGAAATGGCAGAGCGAATGGAGCAAGCCCTGCTTTCCTCCCTTTAAATCAGCAAATAAAAAAGCCGACGGTTTTTCCGTCGGCTTTTTGTGTTGTCATTATTTCAGAACTCTTCTGATCAGACTGCCGGAAGTAGCCACTACCAGGGCAGCGGCAGCGGTTGCTACCAACAGAGCCTTTGCAGAGTAGCTCTTAACGTCAGTGGTCTCAAAGGTATCAATGGGTTCCTCATCTTCACCGTTGCGGAAGATCTCTACGCGGGTGATGCGGGTCTGCTTGATATAGGGGTTGTAGTCGGTTGCCTTCAGGTCGCAAATAATGCGATCGATGGTGTTGCAGCAAGCTTCCTTAACTTCCTGGCACTTGCGAGCGAGCATCTCGCCGGCGCTCTCTTCAGCTTCTTCAGCCTCTTCGGTTTCTTCGTCAGCAGCTTCGCCAACAACTTCTTCAACGGGTTCTGCAGATGCATCGCCTTCGTCCTCAACAACTACGTCAACTGCATCAACGGGAGCCTCTTCGATAATAATTTCTTCGCCTTCGGCTACAACAGCCTCTTCAATGATCATGTTTTCGTTTTCCATGTTTATTTCCTCCGTTATATTATTGATAGGTTATGCAAATGGTAGGGGGCTTATGCAGCGGGATCGGTCATTTTCACCGTTACGATAAATCCGCTGCGATTATCACCCGAAACGGTATAACTGTAATTGCTGGGAACGTCCAGTGTGGTCACATCCTGACCGGAGGCAGGTGTGTAATAGACCTCGTAGGTAATTCCGTCAGCAGCTGCAATCGAGAGACGCTTTGCCGAGGAATTGTAATTGTTTTTCAACAATTCAATATATTCTTCAAAGCACAAGCCACTCTGATGCATATACGTTGCATGAGCCACACCAACGTAGCGCAGGCAATGCTTGTAATCCGAAACACCCGTAATGCTTTCCTTGCCCTCGGGGTAGCGGACAACAAAACCGAACTTGTAGCAATTTTGATAGATCCAATGGTCAGATTCCAACGGTGTTCTGTTATCGGCATACTTAATTGCCACACAGTAACCGGTGTGATGGTCGGAATACCCGGGCAAAACCGAGGAATTCAACGCCTCCTGATCTTCCAGCGTGCGATACGCCGAGGAGATCGCAAAGGTTGCAGAGTCGTCAAATTCATAATGCCGATACATCATGGCATTGAATGCACTCAAGGCTTCCGCTTCTAGCTTGTAGTCGCCGGAAACCGGACGGTAGATCGTGTTTCCTTGCTGCCCCAAAACCATGTTGTCGTAAATACGAAGCAGGGAAAGGTTAGCAGGGAAGGTGTATCTGTTATCATTGTTCACCAAAATCAATTGACCGGAATGGATCTCATCCGTGACCTTGGTGGTTTGAATGAAAACAACGTCGGTAACAGGTGCGGGGGGAGTGGTGCCGTCGCCCTGATCGGGGGGCGCGGGTGCGTTGATGATGGCGTTGGCGATTGCAAAACCGCCAAGCACCAACAACGAAATCAAAATGAGTGCCACCGTAGCAAACATGGCAAGCAACACAATGCGCTGGGTCATGCGACGCTTGGCGCGAACCTTTGTTTGGCTGCGGCGAATGGTGTTAAAGCTGCGAGGCTGCTGTGTCGCTTTGTTTCCCATGCCGTGTTGCTCCTTTCATGAGAATGTGGCGAATCAGCCCTCAAGTGCGTCCTTGATAGAGAAGTCCATGCGGCCCTTCTTATCAAGTCCGATATATTTTACCTTAACAACGTCGCCAAGCTTGAGTACGTCCTCAACCTTTTCAATGCGACGGGGTGCGATCTTGGAGATGTGAACCATGCCTTCCTTACCGGGAGCATATTCAACAAAGCATCCAAATTCCTTAATGCCGGTAACGGTACCGGTGTAAACTGCACCAACAACAGGCTCAAATACGATAGCATCGATATAAGCCTTGGCTGCCTCTGCCTGCTCGGCGTTGATAGCAGCAATGCGAATGGTGCCGTCGTCCTCGATGTCGATCTTCGCACCGGTGTCAGCAACGATCTTCTGAATTACAGAGCCGCCCTTGCCGATAACCTCGCGGATCTTGTCGGGGTCGATCTTCATGGTGGTCATCTTGGGAGCATAGCGGGAAACCTCAGCGCGAGGAGCCTCGATAGCCTTCAGGATGACTTCATCGATGATATAATCACGACCTGCGTGGGTCATTTCAAACGCTCTCTTGATGATCTCGGGGGTAAGACCGTCGATCTTGAGGTCCATTTGAATGGAGGTGATACCCTTGTGAGTACCTGCAACCTTAAAGTCCATGTCGCCGTAGAAGTCCTCAAGACCTTGAATGTCGATCATGGTATCCCAAGAGCCGTCCTCAGCGGTGATCAGACCGCAGGAGATACCTGCAACGGGAGCCTTGATCGGAACACCTGCATCCATCAGTGCCAGAGTAGAGCCGCAAACGGAACCTTGAGAGGTAGAACCGTTGGAGGATACAACGTCGGATACCAGACGGATTGCGTAGGGGAACTCTTCCTCGGAGGGAAGAACGGGAACGAGGGATCTTTCAGCAAGAGCACCGTGACCAATCTCGCGACGGCCGGGGCTTCTTACAGGCTTAGCTTCACCGGTGGAGAAGCCGGGCATGTTGTAGTGGTGCATATATCTCTTGGAGGTCTCGCTGTCAATGCCGTCAAGCATTTGCGCCTCGGAGAGAGTACCAAGGGTTGCAACGGTCAGAACCTGCGTTTGACCTCTGGTGAACAGACCCGAGCCGTGGGTGCGGGGCAGAACGCCAACCTCACTGCCGAGGGGACGGATCTGATCCATGCTACGACCGTCAACGCGCTTCTTGTCAACAAGCAGCCAGCGACGAACGATCTTCTTTTGGATCTTGTAGATGAGCTCTTCCATAATGCCCGGAAGCTCAGGATACTTTTCGGTAAAGTTTTCAAGGATGGCATCCTTAACGGGAACCATTCTTGCATCACGCACGTTCTTGTCATCGGTGTCAAGAGCGTTCATAACGTCCTTTTCACAGAAGGAGAAGATCTCGTCGAACATATCGTGGTCGAGCTCGCAAGAGGGATATTCGAACTTCTTCTTACCGATCTCGTCAATAATGCCGTTGATGAAGCCAAGCAGATCCTTGATCTCCTCGTGAGCCTTCATAATAGCCTCGAACATGGTGTCGTCGTCAACCTCGTTAGCGCCTGCTTCGATCATAACGACCTTTTCCATGGATGCTGCAACGGTGAGCTGCAGATCGCTCTTCTTTTGCTCTTCAGCGGTGGGGTTGAGGACGATCTTGCCGTCTACCAAGCCCATAAACGCGCCGCCGATGGGGCCGTTCCACGGAATGTCGGAGATTGCCAGAGCGGTGGATGCACCGATCATTGCGGTGATCTCGGGGGAGCAGTCGGGGTCAACCGACATAACAACAAGAGTGAGAGCCACGTCGTTTCTCAGATCCTTGGGGAAGAGAGGACGAATGGGACGGTCGATTACGCGAGAGGTCAGAACTGCCTTTTCGCTGGGCTTGCCTTCACGCTTGAGGTAGCCGCCGGGGATCTTGCCGGCTGCATACATTCTCTCGTCAAAGTCAACGGAGAGGGGAAGGAAGTCGATGCCGTCGCGGGGCTTTTCAGATGCGGTTGCGCAGCACAGAACTGCGGTGTCGCCGTAGCGGCAGAGAACAGAGCCGTTTGCCAGGCCTGCCATCTTGCCGGTCTCAATTACGAGAGGTCTGCCGGCGTAGGTGTACTTGAACACCTTGTAGTTTTTAAAATTCATGGGTTCGCTTTTGGTAATGTTCATGTCTTTTACATTCCTCCGTTTTCATTTTTGGGGTTGTTCTCGCGGAGGTTTAGCACTTAACCGTAGGTCGGAAAAAAGGGAACTCTCCGGCACACGGTTAACTGCTAATCCGACCGTGAGAAGGGGTGTTTTGAGAAAAAAACAAACAAGGAGTGAGGGCAGTGACAAAACTGCCGCTGCTCTCAACTCCCAATGTTTGCTTTACTTTCTCAAGCCGAGCTTGCTAACGATCGCGCGGTAACGCTCGATATCGTTCTTTTGCAGGTAGTTCAACAGACTTCTTCTGTGACCGATCATCTTTTGCAGACCGCGGCGGCTGTGAAAGTCCTTCTTGTTGACTTTGAGGTGCTCGGTCAGGTTAGCGATACGGTTGGTCAGGATAGCAATTTGCACTTCGGGAGAACCTGTGTCACCCTCGTGGGTAGCGTATTGCTCGATGATGCTGTTCTTGAGTTCTTTCTGCATGGTATTTTCACCTTTCAAAAAAATATTTATTTACGTTTCACTCAGCAATCGGTGGGTGAATCAGCCGCTGGACGGCCTCGTGTCCGAAAACCGAGCTCACGCATACGACAGTATTATACCACACTTTTTTCGTTTTGTAAATACTTTTTCAAAACTTTTTTACTATATTTATATATTTTTATAATATATTTCCCACTTTTTCACTCCAAAGCCGCACCGCTTTTCCATTTTGTGGAAAAGAAGAACAAGACAAAACAAAAGAAACAAAAAATGTAGGGACCGGCGTCCTCGACGGTCCCTACAAGTAAAAAGATAAATTTTGCAATGAATGTCCGTTCATCCGCAAACTGACAACCCTATTTTGCTTTTTTGTGCGAGAGTTCTTGAAAGGGGTACGGGGGAAACTTCTTGCAAGAAATTTCCCACGCACCGTTTTTATAAATTTCAAGCAAAAAAGTCATTTACCGTGCAACCGAGCACGTCGGCAAGAATGGGAAGAAAGGTGATGTCCGGATAACATTCCTCGCGTTCCCACTTAGAAATGGTCTGTGGCGATAAGCCTAAACAGGCCGCGAATTGCTCCTGTGTCAGGCGATTTTCGCGTCGAAAGGTTTTCACTTTTTGCGAGACGATAACTTTCTTCATGCTCATAATTTACACCAACCAATACGTTTCTTTTTGACGCGCCATAATGCCGCAGGCAATCATTTCGCGGCGAATGGTGCAGTGATCCTCGTGAAAGCGATGAATGATTTCATTCACCTCTTTTTCATCGTATTCGCGCCCACGCTCAAATTGCTTTGCAATTTCCAAAAGCACAATTTCACGCTTTTTGCGTTGCGTGGGGATCTGCGTCAGGCGACCGTATTTGAAAAAGTGAGAGAGAACCTCTTTCTTATATTTTTCTTCGGCATCTACAATGGGATCATTCTTTTTGATCAGCTCATAGAGGGGACGATCAAATATTTCGCGATTGAGGGAATAGATCATATAAAATTGCGAGCGGGAACAGTTGACGACACCAGCTGATTCCATTTTTTTGAGGTGATAGCAAATGGTCGCAGGAGTGAGGGAAAGCTCACAAGCAATTTTTTCTATGTAGGAATCTTCCTTGAGCAAAATATTAAGAATTTCGAGACGTGTTTCGTCGGCGAGGAGCTTTAGGAGCGCAAGCTTTTCTTTCACACTATCACATCCTTTCCTTTTAGTTGCATATAAGATTCTTGCATGAACAATTTTGGGAGTAGATTTTTAATTTCCGACATTTTTTAAGACTCTTCTTTCTTTTTCAATTGTACATATTGATGTACAAGTTCTATCGTTTCTTCCTCACTGAGAAAGCGTTCAGGAACACAATCCTCGCATCTAAAAAGCTCACTTGTACCATAAATTCTGCATACAAAAGGGCGCTTATCATATATAGAACATTTGCCGTCTTTTAGATGTGAGCACTTTCCGTTGTATTCATACCCGCCCATTGCTTTCAATTCGCTTGGAGTATACTGAATCATATTGGTGCAACATTTATAACATCCATTTAGGCACTGAGATTTTGGAATTTTACCATAAATATTTTTTATCATATCATTCATTCATGAGGCAACCATTCTTTTACAATTTTTTATAGATATATGTGATAGGTGCTGGCAGTATACTTTGAAATCCACATTTTTTCACGCTATCACATCCTTTCGTTTCTGCCATGCTTCGTCAAGACACACTTTCGCAAATTGCAGACCGCCAATGCGTTCTTCGAGTTCAACTTTTTCCCAGTCGGTGGCGTTTGTGAGTTTTTGTTCAAGCTTTGCAATCTCATCATTTGCAAAAGCAAGAACACCATAATAGAGGGCATAGTCGCGCTTTTCATCATCGGGAGCGTTCTCGTAGAACTCTAAAAATTCGGGTACGGTGACAAAAATATCGTTTACCTG
>JAZNYU010000247.1:0-2687 GCA_045594605.1 Eubacteriales bacterium | reverse complement strand
GGAAGACGGCGTTGTTGGTATGGGCGAATGCGCTGATCCCGACGAGTGCAAAATGATTGCAGACCTCGGCGTTACCATGCTTGCAGCAGGCATTGGCAACATTCACGGCAAGTACCCCGAAAATTGGCAGGGACTTTCCTTTGATACTCTCGCAGCCATCTCCGAAAAGGTTGGAGAGATGCCCCTCGTTCTGCACGGCGGCACAGGCATCCCCGAGGATATGATCAAAAAGGCAATCTCGCTGGGCGTTTCCAAAATCAACGTTAACACCGAGTGCCAGCTCGCTTTTGCAGCTGCTACCCGTGCTTACGTTGAGGCAGGCAAGGACCTTTCCGGTAAGGGCTTCGACCCCCGTAAGCTCCTCGCTCCCGGCGTTGAAGCAATCAAGGCAACCGTTAAAGAAAAAATGGAACTCTTCGGTTCCGTTGGCAAGGCTTAATAGAATAGGCGCGGTTTATGTGGGGGAACCTCCTTACAAGAAGTTTCCCCCACGCCCCTTTCAAGAACTCTCGCACCAAAAATTAAAAATAAATTTTCTTACTTCACTAACAGACAATTGACGCGAGCCGAAGGACTCGCTTGGCTACCGCGAGCGGCTAGGGACCACCAACCCTATCCGCTAAGAAAGTTGTTTTCACTTGGTAAGGGACGATGTCCTCGACATACAGAAAAGTCAGGCGACCATTGGTCGCCCTTTTTATATTTTTGAAATGTATTTATTGACAACAAAGTGCAGATACTGTATAATAATAAGTAGGAAAGAGAGCGTTTGGAAAGCATGGTATTTTCCTCTCTGATTTTTTTATTTGCATATCTGCCGGCGGTTTTGCTATTGTACTATATCACGCCGCGAAAGGGGAAGAATCTGATCCTTTTTGTTGTCAGTCTCTTCTTTTATGCGTGGGGAGAGCCGATATATGTGCTTTTGATGCTTGTATCTATCACCTTGGCATACTTTTTTGGACTTTTGATCGGGGAATACCGCAAGGAAAATCCACGCCGTGCAAAGCTTTTTACCGTGCTTTCAGTGTGCATCAGTCTTTCGTTTTTGCTCTTTTTCAAGTACTATAACTTTTTTGCGCTGAACCTTTCGCGCGTCCCGATAATCAATATTCCTACCATCGCAGGGCTTGCACTGCCTATTGGCATCTCCTTTTACACCTTTCAGATCATTTCCTACACGGTGGACGTCTTTCGCAAGGATTGCGCGGTGCAAAAAAACTATATCAACTTTGGTGCGTACGTCACGCTTTTTCCCCAACTGATTGCAGGGCCGATCGTGCGCTATACCGAGATTGACGAGCAGCTTGCTCATCGCCGCGAGAGCGCAAGAGAGTTTGCCACGGGCATTTTTCGATTTGTTGTGGGGCTTTCCAAAAAAATGCTCATAGGGGATGCCTTGGCGGCAGGATTTGTTTATTTTCAGGATAGCTTGTCGGTTTTTCCAAGCGTCGCGGGCGCGTGGCTGACCGTCACTCTGTATTCCTTGCATCTGTATTATGACTTTTCGGGATACTCGGATATGGCGATCGGGCTTGGGCACATGTTCGGTTTTTCCTTTCCCGAAAACTTCAACTATCCTTATATAGCAAAAAGCATTACCGAATTCTGGCGGCGGTGGCACATCTCGCTCTCCTCGTGGTTTCGTGAGTACGTCTATATTCCGCTTGGCGGCAACCGCGTGGGGGCACTCAAACGCTACCGCAACCTTGCCGTTGTTTGGCTGCTTACGGGCTTTTGGCACGGCGCAGATTGGAATTTTGTGCTTTGGGGCGTGTATTTTGCCGTAATCATCATCATTGAACGCGTTTTTTTGCTCCATTGGCTGGAAAAATTGCCGCGTGCGGTGGGGCATCTCTATTCACTTTTTCTCATTGGTGTGGGCTTTCTCATTTTTTCGCATCACGATCTCGGTGTGGCATTTTCCACCTTTTTGGCACTTTTTGGAGTAGGAACAGAAGGGCTCATCACGCCCACAGCGCTCTACACACTCATACGGCAAGCCCCTCTCATTCTTATATCCGCCATTGGTGCCACACCTTTGCCAAAGCGCCTTTGGGAGTGCGCACAAGCACGACATCCGCGCCTGCAAGCCGCCGCAGTGGCTCTTTGCATCCTGCTTTTTGGTGTGTGCGTGGCGTATTTGGTGGACTCCACCTTCAGCCCGTTTGAGTACACACAATTTTGATGATAACCGATAAAGAAGGGAAGCGCATTTGCGCAAAACAAAATATGAAACACCGACACTCCATTGCCACCGTTGTCATCTTTGTTTTGCTTCTTGGTTCCGTTGCCATCGCCTTTTGGCTCCTTCCCGACAGGGACTTTTCCGCGCGGGAGAACCGCGCCCTGCAAACGCTTCCGCGATTTGATGCCGAAAAGCTATTTTCGGGCGAGCTTTCGCGCGCTTACAACGATTATTACGCCGATCAATTTCCAGCCAGAGACCTCTTTGTTACCGTCAAGGGGGCACTTGAGCTTCTATCCGGAAAAGGGGAGAACAACGGCATCCTCATCGGCCGCGGCTCGCAGCTTGCCAAGCGGCTCTTTGACACCGCACGCGCGGATAAAAATGCCGCCACCGATAGTGACGTCATCGACGCGGCGCACCTGCAAAATGCCGCAGATGGCATCAACCGCGTCACAAGGAACGCCGAGGTTCCGCTTGTCGTCCTTTTGACGGGGAG